>JADLBA010000304.1 GCA_020848015.1 Crocinitomicaceae bacterium
AATATATAGAAGCTCCGCTTGAATTTATATGGTCCAGGGTACACGAAAGTTTTGCAGCAGTTGACACCGTTTTAAGTTTTGAAGCTCGCCTCAACAGCGAGTTCCCTCCTGATCAGAAATACTCATTTGAAGCTCGCGGCATCACAGAGATGAAGGTTTATTCAAGGGAGTACAGCAACTCCTACAACAATATGCTGAACAATCAGGTAGAGCGGCGAATGCGCAGAGCAGTACTGAGCGTTGGAAGTTTTTGGTACACTGCCTGGGTCAATGCGGGGCAGCCAGACCTCAATAAATTCATCAACGTAAAACCAGATATGTCAGAACTCGAGGAAATGCAGAAGGAAATTGATGCTGCCCCAGACCCTGCGCTCAAACCAAGGGAACACGATAACTGATCTTTCTAACCCTCCAATTAATCAGAGGTGCAGATCGCACCAATAGCAATGTTCAAACTGATCTGATTCTCCAGTATCTTGGTGTTGTCCGACTCAGTTCATTATTTGCAGCATCCATAAAAATTTATCACCGGAAAAGTGATTTCACTTCTTTCGAAAATAAATAATTGTTTACATAAAAAGGATATTCAGGAGAAAACTGAAACTTTTTCTATCTGTATGTCGTAGAGACCCCCGAACCCTATTACAGCAAAATGAAAAAGTCACTTTTCACCCTATTACTGACTTGTGTAATATTACTTTCTCACGCCCAGTCAAACCATTCGCAAGCTTTATTCTATGGATACGTAGAAGCCGGAAAATTCGAACCTCCAAGTGTAGAAAAGAAAAAGAGAGAAAAATCGCCCGAGAGATTGAGCGATGTGAAAATCTATACATACATAGCGGAAACCCTTATCTCTGTTCAGAATGCGAGAGAAACAGGCTTTTATGCCCTGTTGTTGAACTCAGGACAAAAATACAGAGTCGTATTTGAAAAAGATGGCTATTTCTGTAAGTGTTTTGAAATGGATTGCAGTAAAATGGAGTTGAATGGAACAGAAGATGCCCTGAAATGTCTGACAGACGTTACTCTCTTTAAAAAAGTGGATGATGCCAACCTGCTAAACCTCTGCAAGGTTCCCTTTGCAAAATGTTCCTTTGATCCCGACAAAAAAGAAATGCTGTGGGATCTCGGATATACCGAACTCACCCGTGATAAATTTCATGAACTCGCCCAACCCTATTACATAAATGGGAAAAATTAATTTCGACTCATTTACCTGAACACATAAATATTACCGGAAAAGATTTCCAATCACCTCAACTAACAACTGGCCACTAAAAATGAAAACCCTGCATTTAGCGGGGTTTTTAATTATTGGAATAGTGAAGCCCCTTTAGGAACCGGCTTGTTTCTTCCTATTAAGTGTATCGAACACTATGAAGCAAATACTATTCACTGTTTCACCAAAAGAAAAGGCCGCCTTTTGAAAGCGACCTTTTTATTTATTAAGAAAAACTTTTATTGTTTAATGATTCTGATCGTCTCATTATAATCGGAGCCAACAAGAATATTGACATAATAAACACCTGCCGCTATTCCGGTTATATCAATAGTTTCGGAGCGAGACCCCGTACTAATTGCTTGATTCTTGTTCAGAACAACCCTTCCCTGAGTATCAGTAATATTGTAAGAAACACGCTCACCGTTTAAACCATTAAAACGAAGAATAAACTGGCCGAGTGTAGGATTCGGAGTAGCAGTAATAGTGAATGAACTGTTCATTTCAGCCACGCCGGTAATATTAATATTATTGCTCAATGTAGCGGTACAACCGTTGGCATCAGTTACTACAATGTTGTAAGTTCCTGCATCGAGTCCTGCCAAATCCTGCGCCTGCGATGCAAACCCGCCCGACCCAGTCCATTCGTAAGTGTAGGCTGGAGTACCTCCTAAAGGAGTAATATTGATAAAACCTCCATTGCCAGTATCGGGGCCAAAATCATCCAATGTAACCATCAGCGGTGCCGGTTCTGCAATTGAAGTTTCAACCGTTGTCTGGCAACCACCTGCATCGCTCACTGTGAAAGTATAATCGCCTGGATCAAGGTCGCTGAAAATATTATTTGATCCAAACGGGCCGCCATTGCTATAAGTATAATCGGGGCTTCCTCCGGTAGCCATCACCACCACAGAACCATCTCCTTCCCCATTACATGATACATCACTTGGAGTGGCTGTTGCCAATAGTTCTGCCGGCTCTTCCAATTCAGTCACTCCATCCACCAATGCGGTACATCCGTTGGCATCTAAAATATACACCTGATAACTACCCTGTGGCAGGTTATCAAAGTGATTGGGGCTTTGGTAAATTTCTCCGTCAATACTATAGGTATAGGGGCTTGTTCCACCATCACCTAAGACAGAAATGCTTCCATCTTCCAAGCCAAAGCATGATACTCCGGTGGCGAGAGCGGTTACTGTCAAAGCTGAAGGCTCTGAAATCACAATGTCAAGAGTCGAAATACAACCCGCGCCGTCTTTTGCATAAACTGTATAAGGTCCGGCACTGAGATCGCTGAAGGTTCCCGATGAACCAAAGTTGACATTATCAATGCTGTAAGTGAATGAACCGCTTCCTCCCCCCGCCAGAGCAGTGACAGAGGCATCCTGATCGCCGTTACAATCCAGACCGCTGATAGTTGGTGTAATGGTAATCGCAGGTGGACCAGAAATAGTAAAAGTTACATCATCCACGCATCCGTGTGTATCCTGCCCATAGAGTGTGTAGGTACCGGGAGCGAGGTTCAACACAACGCTTGACGGGTTTCCTTCGATATCGAAAACACCATCATTTTCAAGAGAAAAATCCACATCGCCCGATCCACCAGACCAAGACACCACTTTCACCCCGTCGGTACTGTTATAGCAAGTGGCAGGCGTAGCCGATCCGCTGATAAGGATAAGCGGAGCCGGAGTGTTAATGGTAAAGGCAGCACTGGTGGAGGTGCAGGCATTCGCATCTGTGGAAAGAAAACTATAGGTACCGGGAGCGAGACCGCAGTATTGTGGGTTGTTGATCGCAATATCGTTGCCTTGATCGTCTAAAATTGGATTTCCATTATTATCAATAATCTTAAACGAAACAACACCTGAACCACCGGTATAGGTAGAAGTAATACAACCGTCATTAGCTCCTGAGCAACTGATATCGGTAACAGTCAGTGAACCAAACGCAACAGGGTCGGTCTGTAACTGGACTTCTTGGGAAATTTCACATGTGCCATATATACCTTCGGGGT
>JADLBA010000305.1 GCA_020848015.1 Crocinitomicaceae bacterium
GGTGTAAATTTTCTTCTTTTTTTCATACCCCTGTAAATTTATTGGAGACCTATATTGTTTTAGGTTTTTTCTCCAACCTTTCAGGGGGCTAAGACAGGACTACTGGTGTGGTAAAAGCACTGACCCTGAATTTGAATCTAAGATGCTTAATATAGTAGGATTATATATGAGCCCACCGGAAAATGCCATAGTGTTATGTGCAGATGAAAAGACACGGATACAGGCGCTTGATAGAACTCAGCCGGAATTACCTTTGCGACAAGGGAATCCTAATAGACTTACAGCTACCTACAAAGGTAATTGAGTAGTTAATCTCGTAGCATCTCTGGCTGTTCATCACGGTGAGATAGCCGCAGATACAATAGAGAGTAATAATGCAGAAAATTTTCTGAAATTCTTTAAGAAACTTAAACGAAAATATTCCGGCAAACAATTACAAATCATTGCTGATAACCTTTCTGATCATAAACATCAAAGCATAAAAAAATGGGTGGCTAAAACGAAACGGGTAGAATTGTATCATACGCCCACTTATTCGCCTTGGCTTAACCAGATAGAAATATGGTTCAATATCCTCAGCAAGGATGTTTTAAAAGGAGCGGTGTGGCATTCGAAGAAACAACTGATTAACCAATTAATGGAATATATCAAAACGTACAACAAAGGAAGAGCTAAACCATTTAAATGGACATACAACCCCTAATAGTTTGCCTTTTTAGATATTATTACATTAGTTAGCGGTCAGTTTAGGACATACCAAACAAACACGACAGAGCAAATGAAAAAGGGCAATATATATACGACAAATTACATTGACACTTTTATTGAAGTTGCGGAAGACACAAAAGTTTCTTGTGGGACAAAACCGACTTCAAAAGTTAACAGGAAAACCATTGCCGAAATGCAATACGAAATGCTTGTGAACAATCCCTACGAATATACATCGGACGACATATTGTTTCAAGTGTTTGCCGACAGAAATGATTTGACAAAAGCGGAATATAAACAAGCAAGGGAACAATTCTTCTCAAAAGGACAACCTTGCTTTCGTGCTTCACCTTTGACAAAAACGTATGGTTTTGGTATTCACGCTGACAGTAATGGAAAAGTAGCGATTTTCGGAATGGAAACCGAACTATACGAGAAACTTCAAAACGACCCGAAACTCAGCAAGACAAAAGCAATGCGAACATCTAAAAAATAACGAAGATGGAAACACATTTTAAAATTCAATACAAAACGACAATAAACGCATCACTTGAAAAAGTCTGGGAAGCGTTGACAAATCCTGCAATTGTAAAACAGTACTTTTTCGGAACAGAATTGGTAACTGATTGGAAAGTTGGAGGCCCAATTATTTTTCAAGGCGAATGGGAAGGACAAAAGTATAAGGACAAAGGCGAAGTTCTTGAATACGAACACAACAAAAAACTTTCCTATTCATATTTGAGTAATTGGAGCGGTAAAGAAGATTTACCCGAAAATTATTTGTGGGTTTGTTACGAAGTAACGGCAGACGGGGCAAACACCGAATTGACAATTCATCAAAGCAACTATGACGAAGAACGGGCAAAACATTCCGAAGGAAATTGGGCTTCGTTGGTTTCCGAAATGCGAAAAGTTGTAGAAAAATAAAACCGAACCGCCAACAGATAAGGTCTCGTCGCGTCGGAACGATGCACGATGAAACCGGTGTTGCACGGAACCGTGTCATCAGTCAAGTCCTTCGATTTTAAACAGACATCTCAACCGAAAGAAGGTGAACTTGAAATAGCTTTCCGATAGTGTCCGGTTTTCTTTGCATGGAGCATGAAAAGAAAATCTTCGAGCTGATCCTTATCGAGGTCAGTAAGCAGACAATTAAAATGCAACGAGATCGCTGCAATGTGGCGACCATAATTGGTGATGGTACTTAGGCTTTTTCCCGCAAAGGGCATCTTGCGTTCAAAGCGTGTGTAGAGAGCAGAAAATCCTTCCACCCGTTCACAATCCATCTTAACGATGGTATCAGCCGAACCCGCGTCGGCAAATTGAATTTTTGTAGTACGCGTAATTAAAATGATTTAAGTTATGCGTATGTTTACGAGAGATAGAGAGCTACCGGAGGTATAGTACAACTGGCGTTTGGCAATAGGCGGGTGAAGTACCCCTATTGAACTTTTGTGCAAGGTTAATCGGCAGTAATTCTATTCAACATTTGTACAAAAGACCGCCGCATCGTCAATTTGCCAACCGGAAACATACAGGTGCCCTCATTCAGGCTGCCCCCCGAAGGAATGTTCATTTTAATACTTCTGATAATGGCACCCTTGTTTCTTTTCTCTCCAATCATAGCCTCAATTCCATAGTGCGGTGCATATTGCTCCGTTATGCCGATACGGCATATATACATAACTTCTAAGAGAATCGTCTTCAATAGATCATTTTATTGCACTCAAATTTAATTAAATGAATTCCGATAGTATTTCTACAAAAGAAAAGGGGGACGAAGGAGAAGCACTGGCCGCGAAATTTTTAGAGGGGCGTGGCTACAGGATCATTGATAAAAAGTGGATTTCAGGAAAATTTGAAATTGATCTCATTGCAACAGAAGGTATATCCATTGTTTTTGTAGAAGTAAAACTGCGTTACAGCAATAGCTACGGTGAGCCATGGGAAGCAGTCAATAAAGCAAAAAGAAAAAAAATCATGCAGAGCGCCCACCACTATATAGAACAAAAAAACATTGTTCTTGAGCCTCGTTTTGATATTGTTTCTATTATTTGCACAGGAAAAAAAATGGTCATTGAACATATTCCGGAAGCCTTTTTCCCCGTGGCCTGATACCGAAACCCACTACCTTTGTGCCACAAAATTTTCTTTAATGGCCTCCTCTACCAAGCCCAATCCCAAATCAAAAAATCAAAGAACTAAACGCTCTCCAAAGCCGGCGGACAACTCCGTCGAAAAAAAACGCAGCGATGGAAAACCAGGAGGAAAGCGAATTATAAACACTGCTATGGAAGAAGGGCAGCGAAGCGCTCGCTCTTCACGCACTGCATCAACCGAAAGACCCGCTTCACACCGCCGCAATGAGGAAAAGAAACCGTTCAAAAAGGGCTTTGGTGTGAGCCGTAAGAATAAGGAAATTCCGGAAAAAATAAGACGGGAGGGTGATCGAGATACGGCAGGTTATGAAAACAAAAAAAGGCCGGCAGCCGGGCAACAGGAAAACGGAAGGCCATTCAGAAAAAAGGAGAAGAAAGTTTCCAAAAAGAATTTTGATGATGCACCCCGGAAAAGCGGCCCGGTACGCCTCAATAAATTTCTATCCAACGCCGGTGTAGCCTCAAGAAGAGAGGCGGACCGCCTGATAGAACTCGGCCTCGTTTCTGTCAACGGGGTTATTGTGAGAGAACTCGGATTGAAAGTTGACCCCGGAAAAGATGTAGTGAAATATGATGATGTGAAGCTGCAGCCCGAAATCAGGCGATACATCCTTCTGAACAAACCCAAAGATTACATTACTACAGTGGACGATCCGGAAAACCGGCATACGGTGATGGAGTTGGTGCGGAGCGCCTGTAGGGAACGTATCTATCCGGTGGGAAGGCTCGACAGAAATACGACAGGGCTACTTCTTTTTACTAACGACGGCGAACTCGCTAAGCGGCTCACTCATCCGCGGAGCGGATTTCCAAAACTCTACCACGTCGAAACCAACGAAAAGGTAACTCCCGATATGCTCCAAAAAATGAGGTCGGGTGTGCCACTCGAAGACGGCATTGTACAGGCAGACGAGGCGGAGTATGTAGGCGAAGGTGAAGACCCGAGACAGGTCGGTATTCGACTGCACAGCGGGAAAAACAGAGTTGTCAGGAGAATATTTGAGCATTTGGGGCTGACAATCAAAAAACTTGACAGGGTGATGTTCGCTGGGCTTACCAAAAAAGACCTTCCACGTGGGCGCTACCGGCACCTGTCGGAGAGAGAAGTGAATTTCCTGAAAATGGTCAGATAATTTCTGTGCCGGTACGTCCCCGCGACAAAACGGCCTTATTAGCCCGATGAACGAAATCATTCCCCGCCCCGCGACACAACTTGCAGAAGACTGGATGGCATTGGTTTTCCTGTGCAGCCTTGCGGTTCTTGCCTGGACGAGGGTTAGCCGGCCTGCGCGGTTTGCACACGTGTGGAGAGCCGCCTTCAATATCCAGTTGATGAGGCAGGGAGTGCGGGAAGAGTCCTCTACTCCGGTGGAATATTATCTGTTGAGCGGAAATTTTGCCCTGCTGCTCGCATTGATGATCTATCTGAGCCTCAAGTTATACGGCATTTCTCCCTGGGGCTGGTCCGGATACGGCCTTTTTATTGTTATTTTCATAGCAGTAGCTGCTATCTATATGATTAAAAAAGCCGGAATTTTGCTGATCCGCTGGTTAGCACTCGGCGATTATGGGCTTGTGGAATATCAATACAACCTCGGACTTCTCAACCGGCTGTCAGGGATGGTGCTACTCCCATTTGTGCTCATCGCCACCTACAGCCCGCTCAACGCTACACCTGCCTTGCTCTTCTGCGCCTTCATCGTTTTTCTTGTAGTTTTTTTGTACCGGATTTCAAGGGGAGTGATAAATGCATTTGGGTCGGGTGTGAATCTATTCTATATCTTTTTTTACATTTGCACCCTCGAATTTTTACCCCTTTTGGTACTTTACCGGGCACTCACCTTTTGAATTCCCCGAAAAAGAGGTAAAAAGCGGGATAACGCTTAAACCATAATCTACTGAGCAAGACTCTCTATATGGCGGAAAAGATCAAGACAATACTTATTACTCAACAGGATCCAGGAGGCGATAAAAATCCCTATTCCGAGTTGGCTAAAAAGCATAAACTCAAAATTGATTATCGGCCATTCATCCACGTTGAAGGAGTTTCATCCCTCGACTTTCGCCAGCAACGAATTGACATTCTGGAACACTCTGCCGTGATCTTCACCAGCAGAAATGCCGTTGACCATTATTTTCGCCTTGCGAAAGAAATGCGACTGACCATCCCTGAATCAATGAAGTACTTCTGTATGTCAGAAGCTATTGCCTACTACCTGCAGAAATACATCCAGTTCAGGAAACGCAAAATATTCTTCGGCAATGGCCGCTTTCAGGAAGTGATGGATCTCATTAAAAAGCACAAGGGAGAAAAATTCATCCTCCCCTGCTCTGATATTTTAAAGCCGAGCATTCCGGAAGCATTGGATAAAGACAAAATCGAATACGCCAAAGCAGTGATGTATAAAACAGTCTGCAGCGATCTTTCCGATCTCTCGGACGTGAAATACGATATGCTTGTTTTCTTTTCTCCGTCGGATATCGAATCGCTGTTCAAGAATTTCCCGAAATTCAAGCAGAATACTACTAAAATTGCTGTATTTGGCCCCACTACCGCCAATGCCGTAGAAGATGCGAAACTCAGGATTGATGTTATGGCTCCGAATCCCAAAGCGCCCAGCATGAGTATGGCCATTGAGCAGTATATTCTCGACAATAAGTAGCCACCGACCTGTTCTAGGGAAAAACCCGTTGCACTTCCACAGGCTTTTTCGGGCATATAGTTCAGTGGCATAACGGCAGATGAATAGGCATAAATAAACTATTCTTTTATGTTGCCCCATTCATCCGGTTTTTTGCAAGGCAATGTCCGATGAATTGGTTTACCAGATCGCTCTTAGCCTTGTCCCCGGAATTGGCCCGGTAAAGGCGAAAAAGCTGCTCTCTTATTGCGGGAGTGCAAGCGCCGTTTTTCGAGAAAAAGAAAATCGGCTTCTGAAAATTCCGGACATCGGAACGCAGGCTATCCGCTTCCTCAGTGAAGCAGATGTAATGGAGCGTGCGGAAAGCGAAGCCGAATACATGATAAAAAATGACATTGCTTCCGTTTTTTTTACTGAAAAAAATTACCCCGACCGGCTCAGACATTGCGATGATTCGCCGATCATTCTTTTCTCTAAAGGAAATATTCCTTTCAATGCTACACGCACAGTAGCATTGGTTGGAACACGACACTCAACCGAATACGGAAAAGATTTTTGTGAGTACCTTATCAGGGGTATCAAACATATTCAGCCGGTAATCATCAGCGGGCTAGCTTATGGAATAGATATTCTCGCGCATAAATATGCCTTGAGAGAAGGTCTGTCCACCATCGCCTGTCTTGCTCATGGTTTGCACACTGTTTATCCCCCTGCACACCGGCCGGTTGTTAATGAGATGCTGGAAACGGGGGGAGTCGTAACCGAATATCTTGCAGTAACCAACCCCGAACGGGAAATGTTCCCGATGCGCAACCGTATCATAGCGGCGTTGGCAGATTGTACGGTCATCGTTGAAACCGGCCCTAGGGGTGGAAGCATCATCACTGCTAATATTGCCTCTTCTTATGGACGCGATGTGTTCGCCCTGCCGGGCAGATACAACGATCCACACAGCAGCGGGTGCAATGAACTGATACGGAAAAATATCGCGGCCATACTCTCCTCGCCCGGTGAGCTGCTCGACTACATGAACTGGGAGAATGATGCAACAAAACAAAAGCCGGCACAACTGTCTCTGTTTAATACAGAAGACCCCGGAGAGCGCCTGATACTGTCACTGTTGAATGGCCGCGGTAAAGTAGCCATTGATGTATTGTGCGCCGAATCCGAAAAGAGTATAAGCGATGTGTCCGGCCTGCTTCTCAGTCTCGAATTCAAAGGGCTGGTGAAAAGCCTGCCCGGAAAATTATTTCAGATCAGCCGCGGATAAAAATTAATTGCACCATTCGAAATGCATTTTCTAACTTCGCCCTTCCGCCTTTGGTGGATTTTACTCTTCACTAAACTAAATGCCATGAAAAAAACAATCTCGACCCTCTCGTTTCTCTTCCTCATAGGGCTTACTGCTTTTTCGCAGTCCCTCACTTTCGGGAGCGCGCTGATTATTTCGAATACCCCTTCTACAGTGCCTACCGGAAAAGTATGGAAAATTACCGGTGCTTTTGGAATTGGGGAAGGGTGTATTGGTAATTATAATTCGGCTTACGGTACTATACGCTACAAAAAAACCAACTATACTGCATTTTTCGTTGATGGAACCGAAGTTCCCGTGGAATTCTTCCTGAAGAGTATCGAACACTACGGAGCCAGCGACTGTACCGGTAGCTCATCTACAGGAGATCAATCTTATTTCCTCTCCAATGCCTCATGGTCCAAAGTTCCTTCCACCACCGTCTTCCCGATGTGGGTACCTGCCGGTACTGTGGTAAATACCAACGGGAGCACAGTAAAAATTTCGGTGTTGGAATTCAATGTGGTGCCTTGAGCGGGGTGTTGGAAATGAATAATTGATCGGAGTTTGGCGTAGTGGGGGATTCTTATTACAAAGGTTCAATCGAAGCCATACGCTTGAACCGGCTATACTGTTGTTATACAAATTACCATACTTGACATTGCACCAATCCGCCTGCATAACGGCACTATTCTTAGTATGCAGGATGTGCCACAGACTATAGTTGGCATTTTGTCGTTTGCCAGTTTTATATTTTTCTGGTATCCTGTTCTTACGGTATCTCCTTTTGCTTGCCTCTATTTTGTTTACTTACTTTCTCCGGGTGTGCGTACCGAACAATTTTTAAGAAGAAAAATCATTTTATGCCTTCGTGCTCTTTTTATCTATATGAAAATTGTCCTACGTAGGCTTTTCTCCGGCAAAATGTTATCTGGCATCCATCAACCCAACTGACCTGCTTTTGTAAGCAAGAAGCTGACACCCACTCCCTCTCTCTTCTCCGATCTGGTATTTTTGCGGGCATTCCTCCCCTACCTTTGCACCCGATTGTGCTGACCTTAGATAAAATACAAGAGCCGATCGCCGCAGAAATGCGCGAATTTGAAATGTATTTCCGCGAGGCAATGCGGAGCGAAAACAAACTCCTCGACAGGGTTACGCATTATATCATCCGCCGAAAAGGAAAGCAAATGCGCCCCATGTTTGTATTCCTCTGCAGCAGAATGTTTGGACAAGCCACCCCCTCCACTTATGTCGCTGCATCGTTGATCGAATTGCTGCACACAGCCACCCTGGTTCACGATGATGTGGTGGACGATGCCCAGATACGGCGCGGTTTTTTTTCCGTCAACGCTTTATGGAAAAATAAAATCGCGGTACTTATCGGCGATTATCTCCTCGCACGCGGGCTGCTGATGAGTGTGGATAATAATGAGTTCAAATTGCTGCATATTGTCAGCACTGCTGTGAGAGAAATGAGCGAAGGTGAACTCCTGCAACAGGAAAAATCGCGGCTGCTAAACATTTCCGAAAGTGTGTATTTTGAAATCATCCGACAGAAAACAGCGTCTCTTATCGGTGCATGCTGCGCTGCCGGCGCTGCTGCGGCGAATGCAGGGAAGGAGGAAATGGAGCGAATGAGAGAATTTGGCATCGCCGTCGGCACCGCCTTTCAGATCAAAGACGACCTGTTCGACTACGGTTATGGAAAAGATATCGGCAAAGCAACAGGAATTGATATTCAGGAAAAAAAAATGACCCTACCCCTCATTTATGCCCTCAACAATTCAGACAAATCTGTGCGCAAAAGAATGATTGATACAGTGAAGAATCACAATACCCACTCAGACCGTGTTAAAGAGTTAATAAAAACAGTGCGCGATTCAGGGGGGATTGAATATGCGGCAAAAAAGATGGAAGATTTCCGCGAAAAAGCACTGGAAATTCTTTTCACCTTCCCGCAAAACGAAGCGCGCAATTCCCTCGAAGGATTAGTTCAATTCACTATTCACCGCGACAAATAAGCATTTATGAAATTCCCGGTACATTTTCTTGCGGCGGTTGTCCTATTTCTTTTTGTTTCATGCGAAAGCACTCCGCGCATTGAGAATATGCAAGAAGAAGTGGTGATGAGAAACGAAGATGGCTCCATCAGGAAAGCCTCCTACTTTGACAAAAAAACACACGAAAAATTGTTAGAGCGCGAATACTACTCCGGCAACCCGGATAAAAAAACCTTTAAAGAATGGAGTTACAAATCCGGACTAAAAAACGGTGAGGCTCGGTCTTATAGGGAAAATGGTGCTATCTGGAGCCTCAATACCTTTACCAACGACACGCTGAACGGCCCTTATAAAACCTGGCAGGAAAACGGAAAACCCTTTATTGAAGGACAATATACAATGGGAGAAAAATCCGGAAAATGGACTTTTTACGGAAAAAACGGAGATGTAGCACGTACCTTCGATTATGACACCATGGACTCCACCATGATGCGCAACTAATGCACATTCCACTGTTTGCATTCCCCTTTCTGTCATTGTATCCGGAAATAAGATGTGCTTTTATTTTGTAATAAGCGGGTGACCGGCTCGTTCATTACTACCATGATGCGTTGTTGTCTCATTTTTCCGTTCCTCTTTTTTTCTCCTCTTTTTTCAGGAGCATCGCAACTATCCATTACTGCACCGGATTATATAGCGATGTGGAAAGACGAGGCGATCTACCAGATGGCAGTACATAAGATTCCGGCGAGCATTACGATGGCTCAGGCCATGCTTGAAAGCGGAAATGGAAACTCAAGGTTAGCCACCGAAGGCAACAATCATTTTGGAATCAAATGCCACGAGTGGAAAGGAAAAACAATCCACGATGACGATGAAACCCGGAACGAATGTTTTAGAAAATATACCGATGCCCGTGAGTCATTTGAAGATCATTCCCTGTTTCTGAAAAAAAAGCGCTACGAACCACTTTTCCTGTTGGAGGTGGACGATTACAAGGGTTGGGCAAAGGGTCTGAAGCAATGCGGTTATGCCACCAATCCCAAGTATCCACAGTTGCTTATCCGGCTCATCGAAGAGAACAATCTTCATCAGTACGATGAAATAGGAAAAAAGTACGTAGAAAATGAAGAGGTACCCAGAGCCCGCGGTGCAAAAAATCCGGCCACTCCCGTTGTGGGTAACAACAAAAGCAAAGACCACAAACGAACCAAAAAGAACAATGAAGATTTTCCTTCGGAGATCACCATTTCCTCGGGAAGAGAGATTGTCACAAGCAAAAACCGTATTCGTTTTGTAGTTGCCCGCGAAGGAGACAGCCTTGAAAAAATAGCGACCGATATGGATCTTCACGCTGGAATTATAAGAAGATACAACGACCTTGATCGCGGAGATCAGATCAGCCCAGGCCAGATCATCTACCTCCAGCCTAAAAGAAACAAAGGGGCAGAAGACTCCTACACAGTTAAGCCGGGCGATACTTTATGGAAAATTTCGCAGTCAACAGGCGTAAAATTAAAAAAGCTTCGTTCGAGGAACGATTTTAAACAGGGGCAGGAGCCCACCCAGGGAACTGTGTTGAAGTTGCGCTAATCAGATAGATAAGGGCATAGAAAAACCCGGACAATGCCGGGTTTTCTGA
>JADLBA010000306.1 GCA_020848015.1 Crocinitomicaceae bacterium
TACACCGGGAGCTACCTGAACAGGATGGCTCGCGGTAATCTGCGTTGGAAATGCAGTACGCAGTTGAACGCTCGGATCCCCCATAACAATCCAGGTGTCGGTCATTTCTGCTCCAGACGAGCCATAAGCATCGTTCATGCTGGCGCATCCGAAATAATGGATGCTGCCAATGGTGTGGCGGGTTGGATAACTACCAACATTGGCAATTAACTGGTTCATTTCATCCTGTCCTTCCATTGGAGGAGCCCATGACTGAAACACAGAACTGAATGAGCCGCCGATGCCTCCGGTGGGGTTAGAAGCGTTGGGGCATTTCAGCCAGGCTTCGCCAAACGTATCGCCGCTGCCAGAGTCATCGTCAAAATCACCTACGCAGCATCCTACTATAATGAAGTATGGAAACTTATGGTAATTGGTCAACGCATTGATCTGTGAGTTGGTATAGTTTCCGGTAACAATTACAGAATGATTGCCGTGACCGGTGTAATTTATCAGTGAGCATCCGCTGTTGATCACCTGGCTGAGATTCGATGATGAGGGATTTCCGCTGGCATCGGCTGTTGCTCCGCCGGTGGGGGATGAAGATGTATGATTGCCATCGTATTTTTCCCAAACATCGTTATATGTATAACCAATGAGGTCGGACTTAATATTGTTGATGTGTTGCCAGTCTGCTTCCCCATTATCTCCATAACCGGCACCTTCATTGCTGCCTATTCCCATGGCTACTGAAAACCAATCGGAAGAAGTATTCGGGTTTTTCTCGTATTCAAGAACCTTGGTGATAACAGGAGTCAGTTCAGCACCGTTATGAACTAAAAAGCGCCCGACAAAAATTTCAGAGTAGTGATCATTGCCACTGATGTACCCGTAACAAACATCGCAATACCCCTGTCCACCGGAATTATTTACCAGGTAGGAAGGCACCTGACTTTCATCGCCTACTAACTGAAGATAAGTGAGTCCATTCGCATTATAAAAATTCTCGACGTAAGAGTTAAGTGCCGACGTTGAGTTGATGGTGGCTACATTGACTAATGTAACATTGATCCCCTTTTCTTTTTTCCATTGAATCCAGGGTTCTAATTCATCAAAGTATTGTAATGGTGAGATGACCAGCATATTACCCAATTCTGATACCGGAGTGTAGCGATCATTATTTTCCTCATAATTGATGAACCGGGATTTATACACTTCATCCATCAATGGGGTCAGTTTTTGTGAAATACTCTGAGGCAATGGATTGATACCTGTTTCTCCCGTTGCGCTCACCTCTACTTCAATGTGGTGGTAAACCCTCAAAACTTTTGTAACGGGGTTGTACTGAACAGGGTAAAACCGGATACTCTGTGCGCGGTACTGCCCCTCAATAAAAGGTTCTGTCAGTTCAGCTAATTTACCGGGATAGAAGGCATTATTATCGTAGGCCTCCCCATAAGAAAAGGGAATTGTCGTTGGATCCACAGTGCGGATCAGATTTCCTTTTGAGGGGACAACATCAATATTTTCAAACTCTTCAAAACTTTCATGTAGAATATTCAACTGCATTTTCGCCACATCATCAACAATGACTGATGCGGTGAGCTGGGGTAAATCCGGTGAGGATTTTTCCTGAATCCGCGTTCCATTTTTAATATAAACAGCGATTCCTTCTCCGGCATCTTTCATTGAAATTTCATCTACGTAACAGTGGATGCGATCTGCGTCTGACTGTTGCCCAGCATACTGAATAGTTCCCTGAGATAAAAGAGCATAACAAATCAAAGAGAAACCTGCCAACAAACTTATTTTTTTCATGGTGATAGAGTGCTTTGGTTATTCGTGACTGATGATGAAGCGCCGCGACCGGCTGTCCTGGGTTTTTAAAAAATAAATCCCGGTGGGCCAGTGAGAAATATCTAACAGGATGTCCCTGCCTGCGGAAATATTTGACGTAAAGACCTTTGATCCAGTGATGTCAGTGATCTCAAAAAAGTTAGTAGTCATGCCTGAAATAGTCATATAGTGAGATGCGGGCTGTGGATAAATAAGTGTATTGTCAGAAACTTTTTCCGCAACCGCCAGACCTTCAGTGCTAAAGTGGAAGATCAAATCCACGTGGTTATCGTTGAATCCGGTCGGAAAAATATAAAAATGGAGAAACCCAGAACCCTGTACATCATAGGGATTGACAGTGAGTTTGACAAATCCATATTCGCCCGGAGCAACAGGATTCATATTTCCCGTTGTCGGCATTCCATCATAGCAATGAGGCCAGTCGCAGAGGATGAACTCCCATTCTTCAGGGCAGGTATTCTCGATCAAACGCCAGGTTATCAATGCATCTTCACTGTACATATTCTGAATATTGACTTGGTGAACGCTGTACTGTTCCAATGGGAGGGAACCATAATATTGATCACCGGGGGCAAAAGAATAATTCTGCGCAAAGGATGGCAATACAATGAACAGAGCTGAAATAAGCGCTATGAAAAATGCCTTCATTGGGTATATCAATCTGGCGGCAATTAAGTAAAAAACAATCAAAATCAAAAAATGAAGATCGGGGATGATTGTAATCGCATTGCTACAAGGTATCTTATATCAGTATTTGGGTGAGAAAAAGAATTATCCGATTAGGCAATCTTCTCACTTCAGCATTGCCTCGATTTTTCCCCTAAAAAAAGAGGCTGTTTCTTCGGATGAAAGATGGGAAAAAGTTTCTGCTTTTACCGGTTCACCGATGATGACCTCTACTTTCCCCGGCCTTATAAAAAAAGATCCGCTGGGGAGTACTTTTCGAGTTCCGCGAATTGCTACGGGAACTACTCCGATGTTTCCCTCTTTTGCAATGACAAAAGATCCTCGTTTAAAAAGCATTAGCTTCCCTGTTTTAGAGCGGGTGCCTTCGGGAAAAGTGATGACATTGCTCCCCGATTGGATGAGCACAATCGCTCTTTTCATGCTTTCCATCGCCCTGTCTTTGTTTTTCCTATCGACAAAAATCATCCCCATTGTTTTAATATATGTTCCGACAACCGGCACTTTGGCAAGTTCCTGCTTTGCCACAAAAAACAGCGGAACGGTTATCGCAAGGCAGATAGCTGCAATATCTGTCAATGATTCGTGATTGGATATATAAATATACTGCTGGGATTTATCAATATTTTCGCGCCCCTTCGTGCGGAATTTCACCATGCAGATAAGAAACAGCAAAGGCGACCAGAAATAATGGGAGACGATCAATATTGCCGGACGCGGATCGCGGAAAAAAAGCAACAACAGGGGGCCTAATATTCCTGCAATGACCGTGATTACTAGGAGTAAGAGGATTTGAATAACATTTATGGGGAACCAAAGAATATTGGCAAAGGTATTTCTCATCTTGCGCCAAAATTAATTCACGTTGCCTCATTTTTGCGGCTATGTTATTACAGCGAGCACGAGAAAAAATAAATGTGGATTCGAGGCACATCATCCGGTGCTTTTTATTCATTTTTTTCTCTTATTGCTATTCGTTTAGTTATCCGGCACAGGACAGTATCCCGGCGAGGCGCAATACACTCCTCGCCTACCCTGTTGCTTTTCATTTGCCTGAAACACGTTGGGGACTGGGATTTGCATCGTCCTATCACTTTTTCGTTTCGAAAAAGGACAGTATTTCTCCGCCCAGCCAGATACAGGCTGGCATTGCCTTTACACAAAACAGGCAAGTACTCTTCTCGCTTCCTTTCCAGCTATTCTGGCATGAGCGTCTTCACACTCTTACCGGTGAGGCAGGATACTATGACTTCTCCTATAATTTCTATGGTGTGGGAAACGACGAAACATCACAGACTACAGAACGGTTTGATGTAGAATTTCTTCAGGTCAGAATTAATTATCTCCGCCGCTTAGTACCTCATTTTTTTGCCGGCGCTAGGTGGTGGTATGAAAACTACAAGATCACGGGAACAAAAGAAAACGGGTTGCTCGCCTCCGGGAGGATACCTGGCGCAGTAGGCAGTATTACCAGTGGTCCCGGAATAGTATTTCTCTATGACAGCCGCGACAATATCTATTATACAAAAAGCGGATTTTATCTTGAACTGGTTTATCATAACCAATCAGATATGTGGGGGAGCAATTTTTCTTACGACCGCTATCGCTTTGATGCGAGGTATTTTTTTTCCCTGCGAAAAAAACAGGCACTTGCTTTTAATGTATTTGGCGATTTTATCGCGGGCAGTGTCCCTTTCAGCCAGATGCCGAACATCGGCAGTTCAAAGAGGATGAGAGGATACTATGAAGGCCGATACAGGAATAAAAATATGCAGATGTTACAGGCCGAGTACAGGGTCATGCCCTTTGATCGGTGGGGATTAGCTGCGTTTGCCGGGTATGCTCTTCTCGCACGTTCTCCCGATCATTTTGAGGTGAAGTATGCACATTTTAATGCAGGCATTGGCGCTCGATTTGTATTTGACCGGGCAAAAAAAATGAATCTGCGCTTAGACTATGCCGTGGGGAAAAATTCATCCGGATTATATTTCACCGTGGGGGAAGCTTTTTGATAATTATAATACTCCCCATTTTCCCGTGATAGTTGGATAATTTAATTCTTCTTTCAGTACCTGCAGAAATATTTCACGCGAAATTACTCTGGCACCGAGTGATTCGAGATGATCGTTATGAACCTGACAGTCTATCATTTTCCATCCTCGTTTGTGCAATTCGCTTACAAGAAAAAACAAGCCGGCTTTGGAGCTGTCTTTCACCCGCGAGAACATACTTTCTCCAAAAAAAATATGCCCCAATGAAACACCATACAGCCCGCCTGCTAAGTGATCGCCCTCCCATACCTCTACCGAATGAGCAATCCCATTATTATGCAATAATGTATAAGCTTCTGCCATTTCATCTAATATCCATGTATTCTCTTGACGCAATCCTTCGCGACATCCCTCGATTACCAGATTAAATGCTCTGTCAAAGCTAAAGGAGAATTTTTTTTTATTGAGTGTATTTCTCATCGAGTGGCTGAGACGGAATTCATCTACATAGAGAACGCACCGTTCCTGCGGGCACCACCACTGAATATTTCCGGGCTCTCCATACCAAGGAAAAATTCCCCTTCTGTACGCTTCTATTAATCTTTCCTGTCGAAGATCGCCCCCCACGGCAACAATATCCGCTTCAAATTTGGAAGCATCGGGGAACCAAAGATTTTCATTGAGCAGGTAGATGGGCATATAATAATCTTGTCGCAGGCTAAAGTAATGGTGAATTGCTGTCAAATAAATCCGGTTGTGCTATGTGAAATTGAACCTGAGTATTGATGCTGGAAATAATCAAAGTGAGATTATTTTTTTTCTTAACTCTTGTGAAGGAAATATCAGGAAGGAAGATTAACGATGTATAACTGATCAAATTCATTTATGCTGGTCAGTTGTATGTTACCATGTAATCCTGTTTTTATTGACTCATTATAATATTGTTATCCGAGAGTCTCCCCTTTCATCTTTTCCAAAGCTACAACTTCAGAACAGTAGGTTTTAGTACTACCATAACCGTATAACCTCCCACTCTGTCCCCTCTACCCCGCTCACTTTTGCCTGAAATACAACCTCACCGGAATACCGGAGAAATTAAAGTTTTCACGCAATTTATTTTCGAGAAAACGCTGGTAGGGTTCTTTCACGTTCTGAGGAGTATTGCAGAAAAACGCAATCGCCGGGGACTTGGTTGGGAGTTGAGTGACGAATTTAATTCGAACTTCTTTTCCCTTGATTACAGGTGGAGGATAGTTTTGAATGATCGGCAGCATTATGTCATTCAGTTTTGAGGTAGAAATCCGCTGCTTCCGGTTCACCGCGACTTCAACGGCTGCTTCCAGCGCTTTGAGAATGCGCTGCCGCGTGACGTTCGAGGTAAAAAATACCGGCACATCAGTGAAGGGTGCTATGCGCGCTTTGAGTTCTTCTGTAAATTTTTTGACACTGTGAGTGTTCTTTTCTACAATATCCCATTTGTTGACAAGTATCACTACCCCTTTGTTCGCTTCGGTAATCTCTCCAAAAATTGCGAGGTCCTGACGTGTCACTCCTTCCGTCGCATCCATTAGAAGCATACACACATCTGACTGTCGAATAGTTTTGATGGTTCGGATGGTGGAATAATATTCGATGTCGTTCTCGATTTGTTTTCTCTTGCGCAACCCAGCGGTGTCCACCAGCATCAACTTTTTTCCAAATGCATTGTAAACTGTGTGCACTGAATCGCGTGTGGTACCCGACACTTCCGAAACGATGCTTCTCTCCTCACCGAGCAGGGTATTCAGCAAAGTGGACTTACCTACATTCGGGCGACCAACAATGGCAATTTTCGGCAAATCCGACTCTTCCGTCTCTTTCGCAGCGGGGATATCCTTCGTCACTGCATCCATCAGATCGCCGGTGCCGTAGCCGTTGTTGGCACTAATCGCATAGAGTTCTTTTCCAATACCCAGTGAATAAAACTCTGCTGAGAGATATTCCTTATCACTGGTATCCACTTTATTGACCGCGAGCAGGGCGCGCTTGCCCGATCTTCTCACTAACCCCGCCACTCCTTCATCCCACTCTGTAATTCCCTCTCGTGCATCCACAACAAAAAGAATGAGATCAGCTTCCTCAATCGCCAATCTAACCTGATTATTGATATCCTTTTCAAATTCATCCGACGAATCTGACACCACACCACCTGTATCCACAACAATAAACTCTTTGTTCTGCCAGACTGCCTCTCCGTATTTTCTGTCACGCGTAACGCCGGCGGTAGGCTCCACTATAGCTTCCGCAGTCTCGGTGAGCCGGTTAAAAAGTGTTGATTTACCCACATTGGGGCGGCCTACAATGGCTACGGTGTAATTCATGAAGGTATATTCTGAGGCTATCCATTGAGAAAGCCCCTGAATAGGCGGTTGCAAATTTACGAAGACCAACGGTTTGAAATTATCTTAGAGGTATAAAGTCAAAGCAAATACATAAATAACATCTGTTAATGAACAACTTGAGCATCTCTTCTTTAAAAGAATACTCAACTTTTGATGGGAAACTCTGTAATACTCTGTAATAGATGATCCTTTTGACTAAGGCAAGTAACAAAACAGAAGAATATTGAATATCTGCCCAGACAGATGGTTAGTTCAGTAGGATAATATTGATTTTACGTTGTATCTTCAGCATACCTGAGTGGATTTGCCGGCAGCGGAATCCCCCGTACCTTTAACCCCGTGAAAGAGGTCTCTGCATTGCTCCAAAAAGAGTGGAAGATCGAAGTCAGACAAAAACACTCTCTGGCAGGCATTCTGCTGTTTGTGCTCTCGTCGGTCTTCACTTGCTACCTGTCGCTCGGAACCATTGAAAGTACACAGGTATGGAGTGCGTTGTTGTGGTTAACCGGCGTTTTTTCGGCATTCAATGCAATGCAGAAAACATTTCAACAAGAGGGAGAGGGGACACAACTCTATCTCTATACCCTTGCACATCCGCGGGCGATCATCCTCGCCAAGTCACTCTATAATGCACTGCTGATAGCAGCACTCAATCTTGTGGGGCTGTTTTTTTTCCTGCTGTTTTTCGGTACCTCAGTTTTTAAAGATGCCGATCATCTGCAATTCATTTTGGGGCTGGTGCTAGGTAGCACTGGACTCGGTATGTTGCTCACTTTTATTTCAGGTATGGCCTTTAAATCGGGTGCAGGGACAGGGCTTGTGGCTA
>JADLBA010000307.1 GCA_020848015.1 Crocinitomicaceae bacterium
ATGTCGGCTCGTCACATCCTGGGGCTGGAGAAGGTCCCAAGGGTTCGGCTGTTCGCCGATTAAAGTGGCACGCGAGCTGGGTTCAGAACGTCGTGAGACAGTTCGGTCCCTATCTGTTGTGGGCGTTTGAAGTTTGAGAGGACCTTTCTCTAGTACGAGAGGACCGGGAAGGACGTACCTCTGGTGTATCTGTTGTGGCGCCAGCTGCAGTGCAGAGTATCTAAGTACGGACGAGATAAGCGCTGAAAGCATCTAAGCGCGAAACTCACCTCAAGATGAGACTTCATTGAGAGTCGTCAAAGATGATGACGTTGATAGGTTGCAGGTGTAAAGGCAGCAATGTCAAAGCCGAGCAATACTAATTACTCGAATGCTTATAAATTTAAACTCTATCAATATATCTACCGTATGGGTACTTCATTGTACCGGGTATTTATTAATAATATCTACCGCTTTAGGTGACTATTGCGGCGGGGTCCACCTCTTCCCATTCCGAACAGAGAAGTTAAGCCCGCCTGCGCAGATGGTACTTGGGTAACTCCTGGGAGAGTATGTCGTCGCCGATTTTCGAAAGCCTCAGCAGTAATGCTGGGGCTTTTGTTTTTCCGGCCAATATAAACTCCGCAATAGAAAAGTCAATGCTATAACTGTAATGGCCACTGTAAATATCTGTAAACTATTTCACCGCACTATGCAGAACCAGAACCAATTTCAGCCTTGACCAATACAACTTTTTTGCCTGAGTAGGTATCATCTGAAAAACCTGCTTTTACGTTTTCATACATTTGTTTTCCAAAAAAAATTCAGATGCATTTTCGTTACTGGACTCTTATATCCTTAATACTCATTATAATTGAAGCATATTCCCAACCTGTAGGTGATTGTGCGGGTGCAATTAAGTTGTGCACTGATTTTTATTCCGAAGAAAATGCGTCTTTCGGCAATGGAAATATCTTTGAACAGACTGGCATCTGTAATCTCGGAAGCGAGGTCAGTAGTATGTGGTACACATTTACTGTTGAGCAAACAGGGATGCTTTCGTTCATTATTGACCCTAACAATGATTATGATGATTATGACTGGGGGTTGTTCAATGTCACAAATGGAGGTTGTACCGGACTGGGGACCTCCTCTCCAGAGGTGAGTTGTAATTCGTGGGGATCACCGCCGGATGGTTTAGGTAACCCCACTTATCAGGGATCTACTGGTATTTCTACCGCCAATGGCGGATCGGGAAGTTCAAATGGCCCGAATGACTACAATGGCCCCCCGTTCAATGCTGATTTTTTTGTTACCGAAGGCCAAACCTTTGCCCTTGTCGTGATGAATTGGTCGCAAAGCCCTTACGGATATTCCATAGATTTTTCCGGCTCTTCCGCATCGCTCTATGATGATATTCCCCCTGTGTTGCTAAGTGCAGAACTTAATTGTGGAAATACCGGCTTAGTAGCCATTTTTGACGAGCCTGTTCAGACAACTTCTGTTCAAACTCTTGACTTTAGTATTACTGGTCCCGGTGGAACCTACTCCGTTTCTTCTGCAATGCCTGAGACAACCGGCGCTGCGGAAGACGATCATATCGTTGTTGCACTGGATGGCCAGATTACTGTACCCGGAACCTACACGATCACAATTACCAATTTTGCGGGAATGGTCGAAGATGCCTGTGGTAATGTGGGGGGAAATACCATTACCGTTGAGGTGATCGTTCCGCTGATGTATAACCTGATTGTTACTCCCTCATGCAATGGTGTCAATGGGGAGATAGAAGTGGCAAATATAACCGGTGGACAGTCTCCTTATGTCTTCAGACTCAATAATGCTGTGCAGCCCGATCTTGTTGTCGAAGGATTGCAAGATGGAAACTATACTGTTAATGTGACAGATGCATTGAACTGCTCGGTGACATTGACAACGCAATTGCCCGATCATCAGTTTGTTATTCAGCTTCCTGAACAGGACTCTATTTCCTGCTCACTCCCTAAATTTGCCATAGAAGGGTTACTTGTTGAACCACAACAGGAAACGACTTTTTCGTGGAGTACGGGAGAAACCGGTAGTATTGAATCAGGAAGCACTACTTCTACACCTGTGGTAAATGCGCCGGGGCAATATATTGTGACTGTCACCAATACATCGAACGGTTGTTCGGTTATCAGTACTGTAAATGTTTATCCAGGCGAAGAGCAGGAGCTGGATCTATCATCCATGCAATTGCCCAACGTTGTTACCCCCAACGGTGATAAAAAGAATGACCTGTGGCAGCCTTACCTCAAGTCTGATCCTGAATTTGATCTCCCGGCATATTTCGATACTTTTCAATTGAATATTTTTAACCGCTGGGGAACTCAGGTGTATCAATCTGAGGAAACAAAGAGATTCTGGAATGGCTCTGACGTGGAAGGGGGAACTTACTTCTATATTTTTGAATACGGTTCTGAATGTGGATCAAAAGTCTCTGGGGTTGCTGAAGGATTTATTGAACTGATAAAATAGAAAGGGCACAAAGGCAACTACCCATGTCGAATTTTTTTTTACCCTTTTCCAAGAGATACAATAAAAATCTATCAAAAACCAATTCCAAAATGCAGCCCTAAACTAATATGAATATCTTCAACGTCAGAAGCAAATTCAAATACAGGGCCTATATGAAAGTCTTTAATTTCAAATTCATAGGACGTTTCTATATGCAATGCAAAATCCGAATTCTTTAGATTTTCATCTTCAATAGTAAGTCCGGGGGAAATGATAAAATTAAGATGATGAAGTGGTGTGTAGCTCGTAACCACTCCAAGCATCTGATGCGTTTGCTTATCGAAAATTTTTTCAACCCCAACACCAATGCCAAATTTAGACTCTTTGATTTTACGAATGTAATGGAAGTGAAGACCATAGCTGAACCTATTCTCATTTACAAAGAAAACAGGTAAATTTGCGATCCCAATTTCATTTTTATGATGTTCATGATAATGATCTTTTGTTGCTGACTTTACTTCAGTACCAATTGAATTGTACTGGGCATTTGAAGGAATACAATAGAATGTAATTGAAATCAGAAGAATAATTTTCACTCTTAAAGCGAATTTTTCAAAACCTCTTTTATCTCTATGATTGTTCACAATATAATTGCCCATCTTTGCTGCTTCCTGAATTTATGCAAAAATAGAATTCCATTCTATTGATAATGCAGAAATGACCTTTCAATAAGATGTGATTATTACCTGTGAGGCATGAAGGAAGATATTTGCCGGCCTCACAGCATCTGCCTTGGGAACCTGTTATCTTTGAAGGAATACAGAAAAAATCAGAAAATTCATTTATCTCTTCCTGAAAGCATATATCTCAAAATCGTAATTATTCAATGCTTTGAAGGGTCGAATGGGAACCCAGTGTCCGATAATGACAAGAGAGGAATCATGGGTGAGTGTGGTAAGTGGAACCTGCTCTTCATTTGGTGCAAAATGTGCATCCCAGATGATGATGTCTCCTGTAGCCGCATGGGAATATTCTGCGATTCTCTGATAAGACTTCCTGTCGTAGGGATCTCTTTTCAGCGCTAAGGGCATATAGGGATTAGCAGCAAAGATCTTTGACCGGTAAAGGTTTTCATCCTTTTGTAAAAAGGCAACAGCGCGAAGGTGTTCTCTTTCTTCCGGTCCAAGCGGAACAGGAAAGGTGCTTACAATGAATGGAACGATCACCGAAACCACCATTACGCTATACAACAAAATTTTACGCGCAGCTGACGAGTTCAATTTGTGCATAATACTATTCAGTCCTGCGGTAGCCAGTAATGCCATAGGCACCATGATCACAGCCATTACCCGGGTAAGGCCCAGACTGGCCCACATTCCCTGCCACCAGAGAAATGTATGTGCTGCAAAATATCCCCAAGTAGTTCCCATGATCACCCACACCCAAAAAGCATCGTTTTCACTTTTGTTTTTTCCGGTTACTAACCCGCCGAGAAGAGATACTTTTACTACTGTTGTGTATATCGCAAAAAGAAAGGCGACACCGAAAACGGGTATTGCATAGATAAAGAAGTGGAAAAAACTACCGCTTCCATAGACATTGATCGCTGTATTTATATAGGGATTGTTAGCAAAGATCCAAGTGGAATTCCCCGTGGCCAGATAGCCTGCAAGGTTGAATACAACAGAGCCTGTAACTAACACCGGAATCATCTTCCATCTGCGTGTAAAAATATAAAAGAGAAACAACACAGCCAGTACAACAAATCCTTCTGAGCGGGCGAATGGCATGAAAGAAACAAGCAGTGTGGCGAGCCATTCCTTTTTCTTCAAAAAGAGATAGATGTACAGAATCAGGAAAAGTGCACAAACCATTTCGGTGAGTGCTGATACCCCGTTTCCCATTACTACCGGGGAGAACAAAACGAAAAAAGGAACCAGCCATGAATTCATTATTTGCAACCTTCTTGCAATAAGCCATGACAGCCAACCCGCCCAAAAAATGAGAAGAATGTTGAAGAATACAACTGCTTTAAACCCTATCTGTGCGAAAGGTGAAGAGAGGATAGTAAACAAGGGTTTGCCCCATTGATCGAGCAGCAGTTCCGGATACTTCCAAGAATATCGGGCGATCTGGTAATGGGTGATGCTGTCCGCATCGCCGTTGAAGCCATCGCTGTAAAGACCGTTCCAGCAATAGAAAAGAACTGCGGTAATAAAAACCGTATAGAACATATTCCTACTGTCTGGAGCCTCAGGAGATAAGCGAAGTGATTCCATAGAATAGATCGGCGACAAACTTAGAAACTGTTTATCTCAGTTTAAGCATTAAAAATTTCCGATTTTAAATTCATTTTGCACGGTATTACCAGTGTTTATTTCACAAACCTATTAACGAATAAAGATGGCGGAAAAAATCCTGCTCTCATCCTCGCCCTTTTTAATGTGTTAGTGTCAGATAATCCGGATTAAATTGCCACGATGGAAAATTTCTCACGTTTACTTTCTCCGATTGATCTTGGATTTACTGTTTTAAAGAATCGTGTGCTGATGGGATCTATGCACACGGGGCTTGAAGAAGAGCAAAATGGCTTTTCTAAGCTTGCCGCATTCTATGCCGAGCGGGCAAAAGGAGATGTGGGACTAATCGTAACCGGTGGTATTGCTCCAAACGACGCGGCAAAATTATGGCCCGGTGCCGCGAAACTCGATGATGACGCCACTGCTGAATTGCACAAAGAAATAACGAGAGCAGTCCATATTAACGAAGGAAAGATATGTCTGCAGGTATTACATGCTGGGCGTTATGCAGTGCATCCGTTCTGTGTGGCACCTTCTGCCATCCAGGCTCCCATCAATATTTTCAAGCCTAAAGCATTGGATGAAGACGGAATACAAACGACGATTGGAGATTTTGTTCGTTGTGCGAAACTCGCTCAATATGCGGGTTATGATGGCGTAGAGATCATGGGTAGTGAAGGATACTTAATCAATCAATTTATTGCCCGTAGAACCAATCATCGGAGCGATGAATGGGGAGGTGCCTTCAAAAACCGCATACGTATTGCGGAAGAAATTGTAAGCCGCACACGAGAGGCAGTTGGAAAAAACTTTATCATTATCTACCGCTTGTCAATGCTTGATCTTGTGGAAGAAGGAAGCATCTGGGATGAAGTAGAACAACTGGCGGTAGCGATTGAACGCGCTGGGGCAACTATCATCAATACCGGTATCGGATGGCACGAGGCCAGAATCCCCACCATTGCGATGATGGTTCCCCGGACTGGTTTTGCCTGGGTTACAAAAAAACTAATGGGAAAAATTTCCATTCCCTTGGTAGCTACCAATCGTATCAACACTCCTGAAAATGCGGAGAAAGTCCTTGCTGAGGAATGTTCAGATATGGTCAGTATGGCACGTCCTTTTCTCGCCGATCCTCATTTTGTTAGAAAAGCTGCTGCGGGTGAAAGTGAACGAATCAATACTTGCATTGCTTGCAATCAGGCATGCCTTGACCAAATATTCAATCGTAAATCCGCCAGTTGTCTGGTAAATCCCTTTGCCTGCAGAGAAACTGAATGGAAATTGGAAAAAGCCCCTGTGAAAAAGAAAATTGCTGTTGTAGGAGCAGGCCCTGCGGGAATGGCTGCTGCATTGGCTGCTGCACAGCGTGGGCACGAGGTGACTTTGTTCGACAGGGACGAGAAGGCCGGTGGGCAGTTGAATATGGCGAAAATTGTCCCTTCAAAGTATGAATTTTTTGAAACAATCCGATACTATCTAAATGAATTAAAAATTAATAGAGTAAATTTTTCATTCGACACAGATGTCTCTGCTGAAGACATTATTTCTGCCGCTTTTGACGAGTGCATTATTGCGACGGGGGTCAAACCAAGACGCATTTCCATTGAAGGAGCGAATCACGATAAAGTGGTGTATTACAACGATCTGCTACTCGGTCGGGTAAAGGTGGGGAAAAATGTGGCGATTATCGGCAGCGGTGGTATTGGTATGGATGTGGCGAGATTTCTTCTGAAAAAAGATGGAACCATTGAAGATTTTATGAATGAGTGGGG
>JADLBA010000308.1 GCA_020848015.1 Crocinitomicaceae bacterium
CCTTTATTGCCATTGCCATTCCTGATGTACAGAATACGCATTGTACCGCACCGTTATGCACCAATGCTTCCTGCACTTCGTCAAGGGAGCCATCAGGTTTAGTCAGCCCTTCAATGGTTGTGATTTCTTTCCCATTTGCATTCACCGCGAGAAATAAACAGGAGTTGACAGGTGCTCCGTTCAGCAGCACAGTACACGCACCGCATTCTCCTTCGTTGCATCCGGGCTTGGTTCCTTTCAATTCAAACCTATCGCGGATTATATCCAGCAACACGGCTGATGCTTTTACTTCGCAGGAAACATTTTTTCCGTTGAGTAAAAATGATATTTTATGAAAAGAGTTATTTTTTGCTGTTTTTTTTCTCATCGTAATTATGTCTTTTGTAATTCGGAATAGTATTCTTTGCCCATTCTGAATGCAGTCAGTGTTTTTTCCTTATGATAATCCATCACTGTATTACAGATTGCTTTCTCAATACTATCCCCGGTAAAAGGAAAATCCTTCATTCTTATTGCCCTGCCAAGGAGAAACACATTGCATAAAACAGGGTCAATAGTTTCCGGCATAGTATCTACACATACGACTTCCTTGCACTGGCCTTTAAGATAATCTGCAAAAGAATTTACATCAGGGTATTTTGCAGTTTCGGCATTCACTGAATAGGGCGCTATCTTATAATCGCAAAAGATCACACTGCTATTCCTGTGTAAGTGTAAAAGGCAACGTTGTGTTTCCAGAGGTTCCAGCCCGAAGAGAAAGTCCACATTTGCTTTCCCGATAAACCCGGTGTTATATTTTCCCAGGCCTATCCCTGCCGTTACCACTCCGCCCCTTTGCGAAAGTCCGTGAATTTCGCTTACGCTCACGGGAATATCGGAAAGCAAAGCTGCTTCTGCAAGAATATTAGTGAGATAGACAATGCCCTGTCCTCCTACACCTGCCACTAATATTTTCATTGAATTGCAATTCATGAAATATTTTTCAGCCATTTTAATGCATCTTTTTCATTCCTGAATATTGATGTTGGATAATATTTTTTCCTGGCGAACAAGATAAAACGAGCCATAATCCTGTGAGAAAGCCACTCAATAACCAGTGCAGCAGCTAACCGGTGATTAGCCAAGCTCTTTTTAGCAAGATATTTCCGTGTGTCTTCTGGCATATAACCGAACATCCCTGTATGTATCATTACCTTCATTTTATTTCCATTTGCTATTTTCTCACTTATCCTGACCATTTCTTCGGCTTTGTCAAGCACAAAGTCGAGATCTTTTGCATAACGAATTATCAAGATCCCGTCATTATTTACCGAAATTTCGCCAATACCGCATCGGATAGTTTCATCCGGTTTGATATCATATGTCATTTCTTTCATTAATATTAATGCGTTGTTGCAGGTTCTATCTCTTCTTCCCTCACTACCTCCCAGCGGATGGCATTATTCGGACAGACCTCAATACACAATCCGCACAGCGTGCACCTGCTATAATCAATTTTTACTTTCCCAATCACCTTCACCATGGCTGGACAGCCAAAATTGTCAATACAATGATTGCATTTCATACAGGATTGGTGCAGATTAAACTGCTCGATTGTAACCTGCAGGTTCTCCGGGGTCAGCGAAACTGCGTTTCTGCTTATATGAACTGGCGCTGAATTCAATTTGTCAAGTGCTGCTGATCCTTCATACTCATATTTATACTCTTCCAGTGATTTTCTTACTGCAACAGCCGCCCTTTTCCCCGAAGCAATAGCCCCTATCACACTCATGTTGTTGTCAGAAGAAATATCTCCGGCCACGAAAACATTTTTATATTCTGAATTCCCTTTTACATTGATAATTCTTCCCTGCGTATCAATCTTCTCCGAACCGATTTTTTCAAAAACCTTCTGTTCGCTTATCTGGCCGATCGCGGTAATGACATAATCACAATCCATTTTCTGCAAAAACTCATTTTTGCTGCATGAATGCAAGTTTGCCTCAATTTTCCCGTTGGATATAACGGAACAGTCATTAACCCGGCTGTCGTAAATGAATTCAACACCTTCATCAATGGCATGATTCACTTCTTCTACAAATGCTGGCATAGCTTCAGTCGTTTCGATACAGGAAACGATTACTTTGCTCAACGGGTACATTGTTTTTGCTGAGCGTGCGGCATCTATGGCGCTGTTGCCACCTCCAATTACAAGAATAACAGAACCATTTCTTAATTTCAATTTTTTCAGATTGAAGTCTTTCAGAAAGGAAAGCGCATCTGATTTATTTTCTGACGGAATATTTTTTTCAATTACTTCCAGCGTTTTTGATTTTCCCATTCCAATGGCGAGAATAACTGCGTCAAAGTCCGCTGAAATATTTTCAAGGGAGAAATCTTTCCCAAGTGATTTGTTAAAATGAAATTTCACTCCCATTTCCTTCAACTGCATGGCTTCGTAGTCAAAACCCGTTTTGTCCATCCTGAAATCCGGAATCGCATATGTCACCATTCCTCCTGCTTTTGATTCTCTCTCAAATATTTCAATTTCATATCCGCACTGAACCAGATCATAAGCCGCGCTTAATCCTGCGGATCCGGCTCCGATAACTGCTATACTCCGGTCCTTCTTGCCTGCATTTCCCGCTCTTAATTTCGGAAGGGAAAAATCATGGAAGTTTTCATCCAACGAGGAAACAAATTTTTTGAGCGCTTTAATGGGAACAACTTCGTTCTGTTGTGAAAACAATTCGCAGGGGCGATGGCAGATGTCACCACAGGTCCGTGCAAATAGCATTTTATCTCTTATAACCTCCACTGCCGATTTGTAATCTCCTTCCAGGATCGAATTGAAAAATCCGTGGTTGCAGATGTTGGCGGGGCAAAGCTGCTCTTCGCCCGCAACCGATATTTCGGCAAGCAGTTTTGCCCGGGCACGCGATAGGTTATTCTTCGGAGCGTAACAACGCGAACAGGAGAGCGACAGGTCTTCGTGGTTAGCGCAGGCGTTGCAGAGATTTCCATCCACTACAATTTTCATTTTCCTGTCCATCTTCTCCTTGAAATCGGGGAGAAATACGCACGGGGATTTGGAAATGATGACAGACACGCCATTATGCGTCATGGCTTTATTCAGCTTGGCAAAACCATCGCGGACATCGAACGGATTAAAATTCTCGACAACCTTAATTCCCATGCCTTTCAACAGAGGCGCAATTTCTATTTCATGATACTTGGATAAGCGCTGCGAAGCGCCCGGGTGCGACTGATGGCCGGTCATTCCAATGGTGCGATTGTCGAAAATCACTACCAGAATATTCGCGCGTGTATA
>JADLBA010000309.1 GCA_020848015.1 Crocinitomicaceae bacterium
CCTTTATTGCCATATTTACACGGGAGACTTGATGATAGTCAATTTTGCTCAAAAATGTCTATGGAAGAAAAGCGAAGTCTTCTTTTAAAAACAATTGACTTTGAAAAGGTTTCTGAGAGAGGATTGTTTTCGATGAATGAGCTCGGGAAATCAATCACCTCATGGCCGCAGTTAGCCACGGATGTAATTTCTGGCGGTGCCACAGCAGCAATGGCCGCAAGAATGATTTTACTAAAAGAAAAAATCGAATCGGGAAGAAAATATGTCGACATCCAATCCACCATTAGAGGGACTTGCTAGGCTACTTGCGCGATCTAGAATCCAGTTAGACTCCATTTCAATACGTGCTTTTCGTGCGATTGATGACAGAGAATCAGCTACGAGATTTTCGTTAGGACATAAGGCGGTCATTACTGCCTTCGGGTTTGAATTATCAAGTGCAAAGGAATCTTGGCTGGATGACCCAAACACTTATGTTGTAATTATCGAATCTCAGGATAGAGTTCATACATATGGTGGATCGAGAATTCAAAAGTATTCTACTGAGCTTAAGTTGCCTGCTGAGAGCGCAATTGGATTGGAGGCACCTGAAATTCATGATTTCATTCAAAATCATGGAAATAGTTCATTTGCTGAGATTTGTGGATTATGGAATTCTATTGCTGTTGCAGGATTAGGCATAGGTAGTGTTTTTAGTATTAGAGCTGCGATCGCTCTAGCCGGATTGGTTGGGGTAAAGGAAATGATTGCTCTTTGTAGCGTTCATACATATAGAGCAGCTCACAAGTATGGGTTTAATTTATTGAAAGAAGTTGGTAATGGCGGCATGATACCTTACGCCGGTGCTCATCAGACAGCAAGCCTTACTTTTCAGTATGATGTGGATGGATTGCCGAATTCAGATGAAAAGGAACGTAACATTATACGGGATCTACGTATAAATCCTAGTCAAGTGACACAAGAATATGGTAATTCATCACCCCTTGAGATACACTATAACCTTAATATATAAGGTAGCATTACTTCTTATTGCATTAATTCTATTAGATCAAGAATATGCCTTGACCCAAGGTAATAATAGGATAGTTGATGAGGGGGTGTCGAGTGTTACAAATTATCGAACGTCAATTCTTCCGAACCATATAGATGTCGAACAGAGTACTATAATTAAATATGATACCATAAATTCACCGGTACCCAATTTTGGTATTCAAGCTGGGAAGTGCTTGCTTTTATTTGGAATTACTGCAAAACAAACCTTGAATGATCAGGAGTTATATGGGTATATTGATTACCCCCTTTTAGATACGATACGGGTTTATGAAGTTGATAGTACTTATCTCTCTGATATGGATGCAGGCATTCCAAGTTCTGTAATCAACCCTTTATTTGAATCGGGAGAAAGTGTTGCATTTAATAAAAGAAACACAGGAGTACCCGGGTATATTTTTCCTTTAGGAATTAAGGATGGACAGAGAAAGAGTTTCCTTATGGAGGTTTCTAGTGGAGAACAAATTGTTGTTCCACTCGTGGTTGGTACGAGAAGTGTCTTGGAGGCTAAACTTGCAACAAGAGAATTATTCTATGCAATTTATTTGGGGATTATTGTGGTAATGATCGTTTATAATCTTTTCATTTATTTGTCGGTCAGAGATGTTGTTTATATTCACTATGTATTATATATTCTTACTGTTGGGTTGACACAACTGGTTATAAGTGGTTTTGCAAATAAGTATTTTTGGCCCAATTCGAGCAATATTGCAATTTTAGCTTCAGCAATAGTTCCCATTGCTAGCGGAATAGCCACAATTGGATTTACTAGATCATTTATACAAATAAAGAAGTATGCTCCATTTATTGATAAGCTGCTTATTTTCTACTTTGTATCATATTTAGTAAGTGCCCTATGCGCTATCTCTGGAAATCATTTTTGGGCTCAAATTATTATTAATTTTAATGCAGCATCTGCATTAATTCTTCTCCCTGCTGCGATAAAAGCAATAAGGGCAAAATATCGGCCAGCGAGATTTTTTATTGTTGCTTGGACGATCTTTTTGATTGGCGTAACCCTCTACGCTCTTCGCAATTTTGGAATCCTTCCTTTCAACAACGTTACTAACTATGCATTGCCGATTGGTTCTGCGCTTGAGACAGTATTGCTTTCATTCGCTCTTGCCGACCGGATCAATACTTTCAAAAAGGAAAAAGAGGAGTCGCAGCGTCAGGCGATGCTTGTGATGGAAGAGAATTCGCGTCTTATCAGCGAGCAAAACGTCAAGCTGGAACTTATGGTGCATGAACGGACAGTTGATCTCGAACGCACTAACAATGAATTGAACCACACGGTACAAGATCTGAAAATGACGCAGAAACAACTTGTAGAGGCGGAAAAGTTGGCATCACTGGGTCAGATGACAGCAGGAATTGCCCATGAGATCAATAACCCGATCAATTTCGTTCAAAGCAATATCCTGCCGCTGAAACGCGATGTGGATGATATTCTCGGCCTCCTCGAATCCGTTTCCGGTCTCGAACCCGGAGAAGGATCGGCAGATAAAATCAATGACATAAAAAAACAGTACCAGACACTCGATATGGACTATGTCAAGGTTGAGATTGGCCAACTGATGGAGGGGATCGAGGAAGGTGCCCGCAGAACAGCGGAAATCGTGAAGGGATTGAAGGTATTCTCTCGTGTGGACCGCGATACCCATGTGAACGGAAACATCAACGATTGTATCAACTCCACACTTGTAGTGATGAAAAGTACGATCAAAGGGCAGGTTACTATCGTTAAGAATTTACAGGAAAAAATGCCCGGATTCCATTGTTTCCCAGGTAAGTTAAACCAGGTGCTTATGAATATTATTACCAATGCGATTCAAAGCACTGAAGGCCCGGGAAAAGAACCCTCAGACAGGGTCATAGAGATTAATTCCCGTTTTGATGACAACAATATCATCTTCAGCGTGAAAGACAATGGTACTGGAATAGATGATAGTGTACGGCCAAAAATATTCGATCCTTTTTATACCACTAAAGGGGTGGGAGAAGGCACCGGACTTGGGCTATCCATTGTGCTTGGAATAGTGAACGAGCACCAGGGGCGCATTGATGTTGAAAGTGAACCCGGAAAGGGCAGCATTTTCACTATAACTTTGCCTCGTCATGTAAATTCAATTTCACAGGCTGCCGCATGAGTGAAGAGCGTCCAAGAGTAGTTTATCTCGATGATGAGGAGAATAACCTCATGGCCTTTAAAGCTATGTTTCGACGTGAATTTGAAATTTTCACCACGACCTCTGCTGCAGACGCGGTTGCCTATCTCAACCAACATGAAGTGCAATTGATTCTTTCCGATCAGAAAATGCCCGACATCAGCGGTGTTGAGTTTTTTGAGCTGACCTATCCCGATTTCCCGGATGCGGTGAGGATATTAGTGACCGGTTACGCCGACATGGAAGCCGTAATTGATGCCATCAATAAAGGCCACGTGTACAGGTATGTGACAAAGCCGTGGAATGAGAATGATTTTCGAGTGACCATGTTGAACGGTGTAGAAAAGTGGAGGAATGCTAAAGAGCTCCGGTCGAAGAATGAAAAATTAGAGAGGGCGGTAGATGAGTTGGAAAAGTTTGTATATAGTGCTTCGCATGACTTACGTGCTCCTGTGGTCAGCATCATGGGTGTAACAAACTTAGCGAAGTCTGAAAATCTTGGCGAAAAGGCCAGCGAGTACTTTTCAATGATAGAGCAGAGCACAGGAAGGCTTGACTCTTTCCTCCAGAATCTGATACACTATTATCAGAACCTGAAGAGCGATGAAATAAAAACTGAAATTGATTTTAATCTTCTTCTTGATCAACTGATTGAAAAATATCGTCCGCTTGAAAATGCTTCATCTGTCAATGTTACGAAAGACATTAGTACGGCGGGAAAATTTGTGACCGATGAACACCGCCTTTCAATGGTACTCGGCAATCTTATTTCGAATGCACTTCGATTCAGGGATTCTGCAAAGGATCAAAATAATGTGGAGATACACGTTGTGCAGACTTCGGACCGGGCAGTGATAAGGATTATTGATAATGGGGTTGGGATTGATAAAGACAAATTGCCCCATATTTTTGATATGTTTTACGGCACCTCTGAACTTTCCAAAGGTACCGGTGTAGGTTTATATATAGCAAAAGAAGCGACAAGAAGACTCAATGGAAAACTAAGTGTAACTTCCGATTTGGAAAGTGGTACGCGCTTCACCATTGAAATTCCAAACAGGGCATGAGCACCGGAAAAGTGAATATTTTTCTTGTTGATGACAACGATATTGATCTGTCAGTAAATTCTAAGTTATTAGGCCTGACAGATTTCGTAGGTGAAATTACAACTTTTACCTCAGCAAGAAAATTCCTCGAAGAGTTAGAAAGAATAGAAGGGTTAGCCAAGCAGCCGAATGTGCTGCTACTCGATATTATGATGCCCGGAATGGACGGTTTTGCGTGTCTTGATGCTTATAGCCAGCTTCCAGATTCAATCAGGCATCATATAATGGTTTTCATGCTTTCGAGCAGTATTGACAGAAATGATATTCGCCGTGCGGAAAATTCGCCTCATGTAATACGGGTATTGGAAAAACCGTTAGATGTTTATCTGTTGAAGCGTCTCATCGAAAATAATCTGATGGATCAACGGCAGGTTTGAAGAACCTGCCGTATCCATCGCTTCTCTTGATTATTTGATATATCTCCAGTCTTGGCCGTTCTTAATGGCTTTGAGAGATTGATAGATTAGTTTGATGACATTGTCCACGTCTTCGCGGTGTACCATTTCAACTGTTGTATGCATATAACGCAGCGGTAGCGAGATCAGGGCGCTTGCCACTCCGGCATTGCTGTATGCGAATGCATCTGTATCAGTACCGGTGCTGCGCGAGGCTGCCTGGCGCTGAAATGGAATCTTGTTCTTTTCAGCCGTTTGAATAATGTGCTTTAGCAAATTGTTCTGTACCGCAGGGCCATAGCTCACCACAGGGCCCTTACCACAATGCAGGTCGCCGTTTACCACTTTACTCATCATAGGTGTCTGCGTATCATGGCAGACATCCGTTACAATGGCCATATCCGGTTGGATGCGGTGAGCGATCATTTCAGCTCCACGGAGTCCGATCTCTTCTTGTACCGAATTGGTAAAGTAAATACCGAATGGAAGTTTGTCTTTGTTTTCACAGATCATACGGGCAACCTCTGCGATCATGAATCCTCCGATGCGGTTGTCCAGTGCTCTACCCATATAATAACGGTTGTTGAGCAGCATGAACTCGTCTTCGAAAGTAGCCACGCAGCCTACATGAATACCGAGTTTTTCCACCTCTTCCTTCGTCACGCAGCCAACGTCGAGAAAGATATTTTTCATGCTCGGTGTCTCTTCTTTTTCAGATGTACGGGTATGGATTGCGGGCCAGCCGAATACACCTTTTATAATTCCTTTTTCAGTATGGATATTGACTCTTTTGCTGGGGGCGATCATGTGGTCGCTGCCGCCATTGCGCCTCAGATAGATAAAACCATCAGCGGTGATGTAATGAACGAACCAGGAGATTTCATCGGCATGTGCTTCTACCACTACTTTGTAGGTCGCAGAGGGGTTGAGAATACCCACTACGGTTCCGTATGTGTCAACGATGTGGGTATCAATGTAGGGTCGTATATAATCTAACCACAATTGTTGTCCCGGACTTTCAAATCCGGTAGGAGCAGCATTATTGATGTATTTTTCCAGAAAATCGAGTGATCGTTTGTTGACAACAGAATGCTTGTTCTCTTTTTTACTTTTGGAGTCGTGTGTGTGTTTTTTTGCCATCATTCTATGATTTACAGGAGCAAAAATACCTTTGAGGAGCAGGGAATAAAATGCTGAAATAATAATTAGCAAACAATAACATGAGAACAACGTTGTTTGATGATATGAAGTTGCGGGTTTTCACTACCGGGGATGGGTCTTCTTCTGTTTATAATGAAACATTGGGAGAGACCTACCATTCAAGGTATGGTGCGGTACAGGAATCGCGGCATATTTTTATTGAGAGCGGGTTGAAGCAGATGAAGAGTAATAAAAATATTCATCTCCTTGAGGTTGGTTTCGGGACTGGATTAAATGCATTGCTTACTCTTGCATTATCAAAAGAGTTTGCTGGAATTCATTATACAGCATTAGAGGTTTTTCCATTAGATGCGGATGTTTACACGCAATTATCTTTTGATCTGGGCAGGGGAGAAGTTGATGCTGAAGACCTGCTTCGTCTGCATCAAAGTGAGTGGGAAATACCTGTGAAATTCTCCGACCTGTTTTTTCTCGAAAAAAAGAAATGTGCGTTAGAGAGCTATAGTGGGGGAAACAATGAGTACGACTTAGTCTATTTCGATGCGTTTGCACCGGATATACAGCCTCGATTATGGGAGAGAGCAATCTTTTGTTCGCTATTCCAATGGATGAAGCAGGGAGGAATACTGGTTACCTATTGTGCGAAAGGACAGGTGAGAAGAGATATGCAGGAGGCAGGGTTCAAGGTAGAGCGGCTGTCTGGGCCGGTTGGTAAGCGAGAGATGCTGAGAGCCGTAAAACCTGTAATTGACAATAGGAAATAAAGATAAAATGTCAGAGATTCAGCGATTCAATCTGCGCGTTTATTTTTTGCTGTTCAGTGAAGATTAAAAAAAGCGTTGGTGGCTGACGAGCTTATAGGGGGTAGAGAATTCACCAAATTTCCCGGAGGAGATATTGAGTTTAGTGAAGGCTCTGCGGATGCTGCGTGGCGGGAGGCAATGGAGGAGTTTGGGCAGGAGATCGAACTAACAGGCCATTTTTATACCACGGATTTTTTTATACTGTCGGCGTTCAGAGATACCGACCAGATAATTTCAATTTATTATACTGCGATATTGAAAGCGAAACAAGTTTTTCTGACTACCGAACGCCCGTTCGATTTTAAGCAGAAAGAAAAGAACAAGGAGTCTTTCCGGGGGATGTGTCTTGCTGAGTTGAGTGCGGATATATTTCAGTTTCCTGATGACAAGGAGGTGGTGATGCTTCTGAAAAAATTGCCTCAGGTCTGAAGTCTGCGTGCTACTTGGCCATTTACTGTCTCGAAGAGTTGGTCGGGACTCATGGTTCTCCAGTTCACTTCGTTCAATTTTCCCCCTAAAAGAAAGAAACTGTCAATATTGTTGGATTGTAGATCCTCAAGCACATGTTCCCTGAAATTTACCAACGCAATCCAGCCATCGTTTTCACTCACTTCTTCGAACCACTCTTCGTAATAGCAATCGTCGGAAAAGTGAAAGTTGAGAATATTCTCACCAATAAGAATAAAACGGCTGATTCCCTGCATTTGCATTTGCTCAATGATGTTGCGTTTCAATAACATGATATCGTTGTAGAGCAGGTCATTCCATTCACCGATCATTTCGATTATGGTAAAACCCTCGTTATAGTCAACATAAAGGATCTTGATGAAAAGGGTCTGGCTCCCGAAGTTATCCCATTGTGGGTGGATGAAATGATTGTAAATTTTATCAATAAATTCAAATTCGGAATACTCTCGTTCGAAGAAGGGAGACAGGTGATCTTCGCTCGCGATATAAAGTTCTCTCCAGTTATAATATGGTTCAATCTGGTGCATATTTACTTCCTGTAATAGTGATCAACCGCTTTTCGCACACTACCATAGGTTCTAAGAAGGTTTTCGGCATCTTTTTCAGGAAGCCCTGTTTGTTCCATGATGATCTTTGTTCCCCTGAGAAGCAGTTTACGGTTAGTAAGTTGCATATCTACCATTTTGTTTCCCCTGATTTTTCCGAGGCGGATCATTGCAACGGTAGAAATCATATTCAGCACAAGTTTTTGAGCAGTACCACTTTTCATTCTTGTGCTTCCTGTAACAAATTCAGGCCCTACAGAAACGGCTACAGGGAAATCTGCGGCACTGGTAATATCGCTTCCGGGATTGCAGGTAATACATCCGGTGGTTATTCCATTTATTCGGCATTGTTCCAGTGCTCCCACAACATAGGGAGTACCACCCGAAGCGGCAATTCCGATCACGACATCCTTTTTATCAATAGAATATTCCATCAGGTCGGTCCATCCCTGGAGGCGATTGTCTTCGGCATTTTCAACGGGGTAGCGGATGGCGCGGTCGCCACCAGCAATGATTCCAATGACCTGACCATGGGGTACGCCGAAGGTCGGTGGGCATTCAGAAGCATCCACAATGCCCAGTCGTCCGCTGGTTCCTGCGCCAATGTAAAAGAGCCGGCCCCCGTTTTTCATTTTATCCACTACTATCTGAACGAGTGATTCGATGGAGGGCAAAACTTTCTCAACTGCAA
>JADLBA010000310.1 GCA_020848015.1 Crocinitomicaceae bacterium
CAATGATAAAAGGAACAGTACTTTCGGTGACTATTCTCAGCGCCCTGCCCCCCGTGAGAAACTGCATACCGCGAAGGCCATGGGTTCCCATTATGATCAGACTAGCATCCAACTCTACAGAAACCTTGTCAATATCCTCAAAAATATTTCCTATCCGGATAATGCCCACGACCTCTGCACCCTTTTCTCTTTTTACAATATCTTTCAGCACATCCATTTTGGTCTTCGCCTCCGCCATCTGCAGCTTACTCTCAATGATGTGAAGAATGATAACATCAGCACCAATTGTTTTTCCCATCAACAATGCATGGTCAAGTGCCACATCGCCCACCTTCGTGAAGTCGTGAGGAACGATGATTTTTTTTTCGTTAGCCATAGATTTCCTATTAAAAAAATATTTGTGCGAATTTACTATGATTTACATCTTACGGAGTGTCATACTCCCAAAAAGTGTTTCACGGTTGAGATAAATTCCGGAGTATTTTCCGCATGAGGCCAGTGCCCCGCATTTCCGATGACTTCGAAAGATGCTCCGGGAAGCACCGCCTGTATCTCTTTAACATCGTTTTCACTGATATAATCCGACTTCTCTCCCCTGATAAAAAGGGTAGGTATCTTAATCTTATCAGGAGCTTCGATTTCTTTCAGTAACTGATTCTGATGCTCATATAAAACGTCGAGGTTGAACCGCCAGGCTAATTGTCCCGGACGCTTCCAGTATAGCCCTTTCATCAAAAACTGTAGAGTAGCAGCATCATCCACAAAAGGGGAAAGCCGTTCTTCCGCTTTCGCCCTGGACGGGCAGTGCGCAACATCAACGGCAAAAAGCCCTTTGAATATTTTTTCGTGACGAGGCTTGTAAGACCTCACGCCGATATCTGCTACGATCAACCTTTCAAGCAAAAAACTATTTTCACTGGCAAAAGTCATGGCTACCTTGCCTCCCATTGAATGCCCCAATAAAATGATGTCGCGCAAGCCCTCATCTGCCGCGAGCTCAAGCAGATCACCTGCCATTGCTTCAAACGACATATCCCCCGTATGCGGCGAATGCCCATGATTTCTCAGATCAACGGCATAAACCGAAAAGTGCTCCGACATAATGCGGGCATATACCTGCCAGTTGTCTGCTGATCCAAACAACCCATGTAAGATAACCATCGGCTGGCCTTCTCCATATTTTTTACAGGCAAGTCTCATCCTTTATACCAATTGCCTTTTATAAAGATTCACCGTATTCTCCAGCCCTAAGTAGAGGGCATCGGCAATAAGGGCATGACCAATGGAAACCTCTAACAGCCCAGGAATGTGGCGGTGAAAATATCCAAGATTTTCCAGGCTGAGATCATGCCCCGCATTAATGCCGATACCCGCCTCTTTTGCAGCAGTAGCAGCAGCAACGCAACCCGCAATGGCTTTTGCCTTTCCTGCGGCATACCCTTTTGCGTAAGTTTCTGTGTAGAGTTCAATACGATCGGTACCTGTTGCTTTTGCCGCAGCCACCGCCTTGGGATCTGGCTCAACAAAAATACTCGTGCGAATACCTGCCTGCTTCAACCGGCGAATAATGGGAATTAAAAAATCGCGGTACTTCACCGTGTCCCATCCCGCATTAGAGGTGAGCGCTTCGGGCGGATCTGGCACCAAAGTGACCTGGGCAGGTTTTATATCTTCCACCATTTTTAGAAAATCTCCTGAAGGATAGCCTTCAATGTTCAACTCTGTTGTTACGACCTTTTTTAATTCATATACATCACTCTTCCGGATATGGCGCTCATCGGGGCGCGGATGAACCGTAATCCCCTCTGCACCAAACCGTTCAAGGTCAATTGCCGCTCTAATTACATCCGGAACATTGCCGCCGCGAGCATTCCTCAGCGTGGCAATTTTGTTAATGTTAACACTTAACTTAGTCATTTCCAGTGTTATTTTTTGTTGTAGTAATATTGTGCAAAACTCATAAGGAATAAGCGAATCTGTATCCCGATGACCTGCAATTTTTGGCGCATTATTGGCAAATGAACAAGCATCTGTTATCGTAGGTTTCCGTCTATGTAACAGAAAAGACAAAATCAGGGTATAAACCGAACGACTACGAAAATTGATAACAGCTCAGAATATATTGAACAAAGAGGTTCCCTTCCTGAAGCCGGAAGATACCCCGATGCATGCGCTGAATCTCATGGATGAGTTCCGTGTAGCGGATATGGCGGTGGTGGAAGATGGAAAATTTATTGGAATGGTATCCGAAACTGATCTATTGTCAGTCAAAGAAAATGTCCGCGAACTTCTCCACAGCGAAGATGATCTGTCGGGTATGAGTGTAGGACCGCAAGAACATATTCTCGATGTTTTAAAAACAGCCAGCACCCACCGTCTCAGTATTATTCCGGTCGTAGATACAGAAAATACCTATGTTGGAGTGATCACTCTTGAAGACTTGGTGGAACAGCTTTCTCAGTTGCAGGGTGCCGGAAATCCAGGCGGAATCATCGTGCTTGAAATGAATGAGAATGATTATAGCCTCCAGCAGATTGCCCGTATTGTAGAAGAAAACGATGCCAAGATATTGAGCGTATCTATCGGCCCCAGTGAAGAGGGTAGAATCGAAATCAATCTAAAGATCAACCAGCCCGACCTGAATCCTATTCTCCAAAGTTTCAGCCGTTTCAACTACGAAATAAAAGGTTCCTACCAGGAAGAAGAATACCGCGAATCGCTGAAAAAAAGATACGATGAACTGATGCGTTATCTCAGTATCTGATCATTGCTTAAACGTCTTCATCCAGAATTTCTCCGGATTTTTTATTCTTTCCTCATCTGTTTCTTTCTAACGGAAAAAAAGACCGCCGCATAAGCCGGAGTGAGATTTGATTACAGCACTAAGAAAAAAACTTCGGTTAATAAGTCTGCGGGAAAAAGCATATATTTGAAAATAATCCCGCCGGTTTTAATGTGCCGGCCTAAACCAATTACCCATGTATAAAAACTACTTTATCATCGCTGCATTATCCTTATTGGCTATTTCCGGTTTCTCACAAGGCACATTGGAGTTCAACCAGATCAGGTTGATCACCTCCTCCGATGGCACAGTAAGCGTACCGACAGGAAAATCATGGAAGATCATTGGGGTGCTGTACTCGAGCCAAGTGCCGGATCCTTATTGTTCATCGAGCAGCACATGCTACTCTATTTCGGCACATAATGATATCATCGTCGTCAATTCTGCCAACAATACCATCCGTTCAGTGCGTTCAAGAGGAAATGGCAATAGCGGTTTCCCAACCTATTTGTGGGAGCAGGAGTTTCCGATCTGGTTGCCGGCCAGTGCCACCCTTGCGACGGGTACGGGTGTGAGCAGCATCAGCGTTATCGAATTCAATATTGTGCCGTGAAACTCTTTGTAACGTTTGCGCGGTGTTGTTTAATCTCCAGGAGCATTTGATATTGATAGATTTCGGTTCGGGTATTCCGCAGGGGAGTCGTGCATAGAGGAGGGTAAGAGTGCTGATCAACACGAAGCCTGTTTACAACATACTTTACCTGCACCGGCGATGTTTAAGGTGCCACAGCAAACTCCACCACACTCACCGCATACACTCCCGTAGATGCTGCTAACGTAGTCCCCGATGGCAACCAGATAGGCCCCGACAAAATACCATTGGCAAAGCCATAGCCGCTGTTGGAACTCCGTATGGCTGATGTAGTACTTGTATATTGCTCCTGAACACTCGTTGTGGCAGAACTGCTGTGCACAATGACGTTTTGTGCATTGACCACAATAATTTTGTCGAGATTGGTTATTCCGTCCACGAGAGTGGTACCATCCCAAAGTGTATTGGCATCGGCCAATCGCGCACTGGGCCATATATTTTCTATTTTCCATACCTTGCCGGAAGGGACAGTCTGTACGGTAGTAACCAACAGTATATTGCTGAACTGTAATGTGGATTGCGCTGAAGCAGAGGGCATAAAAGAGAAGGACAAGAATAATGCGAGCAGGAGCAGAGTTGAGTTTTTCATTTGTACTTGTTTAGTTAATAGAATAGGTGAGTACCAAAGGTATATTTTTTTTGCAATATAGTCTTTGGTCTCCGCTCACTTTTTGTTTTTTCCCGCTTAGCAATGCAACAATGCTGTTGATAATTTCAAATAGGAATACCCCTTCTATGCCATCATACTCGCTAACTTCGCCTACAACCCTGCGCAACAATGTTCAGGGTATTAAAACTACTATTACTATGCAAACAATGACACGCACTTTGACCATCTTGATTTTTCTCAGTATTTATGGTTTTCTTTCAGCTCAGGTGGATATAGACCAGTCCATTCAACTTACAGGTGGCACCGGAGCCAGTGCCATTACCGGTATTACTGACCCACCCGTAAATGGCACCGATGCCGCCAACAAAGATTACGTTGATGCGGCAGTGGCGGCGGGTGGTGGCGGCCTTAAGTCGCCCACTATGATGTCTAATGCATCGGGAAGCACCATGAAATGGATGGAAGCACTTACCTATTGCGGCAATCTTAGCGAAGGCGGGCATGACGACTGGTATATGCCGGGAGTTCGTGAACTGGCTGAGTTCTTTACAAATAATGGAACAGTTCCGAATAACGCATCTGAATATGTTTGGCTAAATGTAGATGACTCGAATTTCGTCCCTAATAGCGGCTACATCCCCCTGGCTTATTTCGGCACCACTTGGTCTCTTGCATCCAGTAATGCTTCCGACACGAGGAAGGCTCGCTGCGTCCGTTAACACATTGTGTGATACCGATCCATTCAAATCTTCAGGGACTTTCCGCTCTCTCTGAGACTATATGCTATACGACCCAGTCAGGTCGTACCATTTTTGCATTCCGTGTGCTATAAATATTTGTATCCTTTATTTTTAGCTTGAGTGCCGCATTGTACAATACAGGTCGAGATCTTTAGTACAAAATAATTCTTTCTGTCTCTTGGTGTCCGTTTTCTGAAACGGAAACAAAAAACAATCCTTTCTCTTCAAGATAAATTCGGGAGGAAATACCATTGTATTTTTCTCTGTGGATCAATTTCCCCTGTGCATTGGTCACAACAATCTCTTTTGTTGATGCCGATGAAAAGTTCAGATCAATGTATTCGCTTGCGGGGTTGGGAAAAATTTTCATGAATTCTTTTTGTTCGGCAATTTCCACGCCGGCACTGGTGAGTGTACTGAGTTTGTACTTTCTAAAAAAGCGCCATATTTCTTTGCTTGCACTGAAGTCCATATTGGTCACGTTAATATTAACCGGAGCCCCTGGCCACGAATGATCTCCACCAATGATTTTATATAACTCAACAGAACTTCCGGCATCTCCCCCAGGGTAGAGATAGTGTTCTGCAGTACATCCATCATTTGTGCTATTGTCTGGCACCTCAGTAATAACGGCAGAAGATGAGCAATGATTGAAATTTACCCAATTGGCTACGAGATCTTCTATCGCATACACACCAAAAGAGCCGTTGTAAGACACTGTGCCGTCTGCCGTACCGTGAATTTGCATAACGGGGGTTGGGTGCTGGGCATCGCAGCCGCTTTGCTGTAGCAGGGTCATGCTGCCCGTTACAGAAGCTATAGCGGCAATACGACCGCTGAGTTGGCATGCCAGTTCATAGCTCATAAAACCGCCATTGCTCATACCGGTGCTGTAAATGCAGTTCGGATCAATGGAATAATGAGCCATGACGGTGTCAATCAATGTGGAGAGAAAGGCGGTATCGTCCACACCTTGCCCCAGTGCAAATGAATTCCAGAATTGATTTCCCCCGTTATCGGGGGTTCCATCGGGGAGTACAATGATAAAATTGGCAGTATCGGCAATGCCGCGAAAATCGGCATAGACTTCCTGTTCGGATGAATTGGAGCCATAGCCATGCAGATTCAACACCAGCGGAACTGGTGCAGATGCGTCGTATATCTCCGGAATATACAGGCGGTAGGTGCGATCAATGCCGCTACAAATAAAACTGCCTTCAATATCTGTTTGTGCAGATACACTACCGGAGAGTGTGACGAACAAGAGCAAAATAACCCAGTAAAGAAATTTCATATTCATGATTTCATTAGCGGCACAATTTACTTCTATTGAACAAATGACCAATAAATCGCGAAACCATAAATTAGGTACACGTGGATTTTCAAATTTGTTTACTATGAGCGGTATATGTAACCCGGATTATCTCTATTTTGCACTTTCTATCATTGGTATTACTGATCCTCCACTTGAAGGGCGAGCACAGAAAAAAGAATCCGCAATGGGATGATGAGTAATGAACCCGGTAACTCCAAAGTTTATTTCCAATTGATGAAACACGCATCTTTGCACCCTCATCGCAAAATCAGGAAGACATTAAAATTGGCTTGTTTGGAAAGAGTTTTTCTGCAGAATACAATGAGCCGGTTACCAGGTTGGTAGCTACTCTTTTACAACGTGGAGTATCTCTGTATATATATGAGCCGTTTCTCACCTATTTGAC
>JADLBA010000311.1 GCA_020848015.1 Crocinitomicaceae bacterium
GTATCAATATCGAGATCAATACTGTAGGAGACACGGGGTAGTTTATGATTCTCTACCACGATGACCCGGAGTCCGTTATCGAGTGTAAAAAGTTTGTATTCACCGATCTGTATTTTTGGTGCGGGCCCTGCCTTGGGAGCAACTGTTCTGTTGACCTTCTGTGCAAATGAGGTAAGTGTGGTTAGTACTATGAGTAAGAAAAATGCTACCTTTTTCATTCTTTAATCTTTCTTTTTTGCGTTACAGATTATTTAGTTTTTGTTCAGTGCCGGATCATTTAGAAAATACAACACAACCCGGTTGGCGGGTATATAATATTTTTTGGCCACGCGCATCAGGTCTTCGCGGGTTACTTCCATATAACGGTGAATCTCTGTATTGATAAGATTCGCATCGCCGTAGTATGTATGATAGTTGGCAAGGCTTTCTGCTATTCCCGCCATGGAAGCATTGCGAGATACAAAATCGTTTTCAATCTGGTTGCGCAGTTTTTGGAATTCTTCTTCGCTGATCAGTTCAGTTTTTACTTTTTCAAATTCGGCATTCATAGACTCTTCGACCTCTTTTGCATCTACTCCCATATTGGCAAGACCGAAGGCGAGGGTCAGTCCCGGATCTTCAAGGTTGAATGTAAAAGCACCACAAAAAATAGCGAGTTGCTGATCTTCAACTACTGCCCTGTTGAGGCGTGAACTTCCTCCCTGTGACAACAACTGGTTCAACATATCAACGGCATAAAAATCCTTTGTACCCTGAGCAGGGATATGATATGCCTCCACGACCATCGGTAGTTGATCTTTGCCCCAGATCGTATCCCGCACCTCCCCGCTATTTAGCGGCTCCACCACTTTCGGACGGGGAATTTCACGGGTACCTTTTGGTATTTCAGAAAAGTATTTTTCTATGAGTGCCCTGATCTCAGAAGGTTTGAAATCGCCTGCAATGCTCAACGTCGCATTGTTGGGGACGTAAAATGTTTTATAAAAATCAATGAAATCCTGCTCTTTGGCGGCATTAAGGTCTTCCATACTTCCAATTGGATTCCATGAGTAGGGATGCTTTTTGTAGGCTGCCTTCAGAGTTTCGGGAAGAAGATTGCCATAAGGCTGATTATCGTACCGTTGACGTTTTTCCTCCTTTACCACCTCACGTTGTGTTTCTATACCGACAAGATCCACACGGGCGTGCATCATGCGCTCACTCTCAAGCCATAGCCCCAACTCCAACTGGTTGCTCGGAAGTAATTCATAGTAAAACGTCCTGTCTTGTGTTGTGTTGGCATTAAGTGCACCGCCTGCATTTTCGACATATTTTGAGTATTCGCCGCGGCCTATATGATCAGAACCTTCAAATAAAAGGTGCTCAAAGAAGTGAGCCATTCCTGTACGCCCGGTAGTCTCATTTTTAGAGCCGACATGATAAAGAACAGTTACGGCAACGATCGGAGTACTGTGATCTTCGTGCAATATCACATGGAGACCATTGGGAAGAGTGTACTCTTCGAACCGGAGATTTTGTGCGGTGGCAATAAGTCCTGTCAGCGCGGCACCGGTGGCCAGCAAATACCGGGTTATTTTCATAGTTTGATTTTCAAATTACGGAGCGAAAATAGACAATCCTCCGATTGGAATAGCCCCATTGAAGATAAGCGGTAAAAAATACGTGTCAGCGGTACTCTTTTGTACTTTGTTTTTCCTTGGAATAAAGAACGAAGCATTCAAAAATCCATCACCTTATATATTGAAATGCGGTAAGCGTGGTTGTGTGCTCCGATGTTTATTTTTCACTAATAATTATAGGAAAAAAACCATTTGACACAATCATCGAATAGCCGCCAGATGATCCGGTAAAAACAAGTTCTGCCTTCACTTTGCGGCTGGCCTGATCTACTTGTAGCACTGTAAGACTTCTTCCGCCATTGCATTGGAAGATATTTCCGGAAAAATTGCCGATCCACATTCCCATAAGGAGGGCGGAAAAAGAAACGGCAATAACAAAATTCGCCAATTTGAATACGGAATTTCTCATCTGGATAGCTCAGTTAAGGTTTCGCTCTACTACCATTCCAATATAACCAAGGATACAATTAAATAAAGACATCTTCTGTAGATTTTTTTCTTAATATTAGTTCTATATTTGGCGCGTGAAAATGTGCTTGTCCCGAATTGCTGTCTTTTTCCTAGCATTAATTTTTTTGCTTAAAACCTGTGGCTCTGGGATTATTTTCCTCGATTATTTTATCCACAAAGAATACATTACAGAGACCTTCTGCGTTAACAAGATTAAGCCTGAGATGAAGTGCGATGGCAAGTGCCACCTTAAAAAGGAACTTGAAAAGGAAGAAAAAAAGAACACCGGACCTCTTGCCTCCTCAAAAGAAAAAAAAGAAGAGCAACTCTGTCAGGAAGTAAAGTGCGCGGTCATTTTGTTTCCTGTTGTCTTCCGGAATTCTTATGGAAACTTTTATCTGCTGAGTGATTCAGACTTGCACAGGCAAATTATTGACCACCCGCCTATCGTCTGATCTTATTTTTAGATGAGACCGGCTTTAATTAGGTGGGCTTATCTTGTCTTTTCCCTGATTATTACTGCATGGGATACTGAATTCTTATCTGAATCAAGAAGGAGTTGGTACGTTTTGGTATCATGGATGCTATTTTGTTTTACTTGTCATCCGATATTTTGTTATGGGAGTTTTTCGTATAATTTTTTTATCCGGACTGTTCGCTTGTTGTAGCGCACCCATTATCAGTGCACAGACAGAGGCAGACAGCCTTGTTTGCAATGATGCGGGGTGCTGTCTTGTAAATGCTCCCCCAGCAGGGATTATGTTTTCCCATGTCCACTCCAGAGGTGAGTGGATGCTTTCATATCGCTATATGAAAATGAATATGGAAGGGCTGCGAAGTGGAACGGAGGATGTAGGTCTTGACCAGGTATTTCAGTCCTACCTAATGGCACCCCGCTCAATGGAAATGGATATGCACATGCTGATGCTGATGTATGGTATTTCTAAAAGAGCAACATTGATGGCAATGGGAAACTATAATATCAACCGGATGGAAATGGAGATGTTCGCTGGTTCTCATGATCATGGTGCCGGTGAAATCAATGTTGAAACCGCCCACAAGATGAATTCTTCAGGCTGGGGCGACACTAAATTGTATCTTCTTTTTGATCTGCTTTCCACTCCCCATCACCGGATCACTCCCGGCACAGGGCTTAGTCTGCCCACAGGGAGTATAAAGATTGGCGGATTACCGGAGGATATGATGTATAGCGGGAAACGTTATCCCTACGCTATGCAAACCGGTACAGGTACCTGGGATTGGGTATCTGCACTGTGTTATATTTTCCAAAAGAAAAAAACAACCATTGGCAACCAGGTATTGTCAACTATTCGAACGGGGTATAACTACTTGGGTTACAAATGGGGAAATGAATTCGCAATGAATAACTGGATCGCGTATCGCGGTGCAGAATTTCTGAGCATTTCACTGAGAGCTGAAAGTTCAGTGTCAGGTAGAATTAAAGGCCACGTCAACGAACTCTTTCGATACATGGAACCGTCTGCCAATCCTGTCAATTATGGTGGGAGGAAAGTGATGATTTTTGGAGGAATTACAATTTCCCCGGTTCGTGGATTCTGGCAAAACCTGCAACTGGCTGTCGAATATGGATTGCCGGTTTTCCACTTTGCCGATGGAATCCAGATGAAATCAACCAGTTATTTGAATGTTTCATTATCTGTTACAATAAATTGATTATAAATTTAAAAAAATGAAATTAAAAATTAATATCTTACTCTTAACTGTAGGGCTGATAATAATCGCCGGAATTTTTTCCTGTAAAAAGGGCGACCAGGAACTCACCGAAACACAGCAAAGCCCGAAAGGAACGCTGATGTTTCATTTGCACTCTTATCTCGATATGAATGAGGTGGATCTTTACAACATCGTTTATACTACCTCATCAGGAAGAGATATTTCCCTCAGCCTTGCACAGATGTATATCTCCGATATACAGTTGGTGAAAGCCGATGGTTCTACCTATAGTGTATCAGGGAAAAATGTCTTGAAAGTATTTGAGTCTGAAACATTTGAAGTGGGTGAAGTTCCCGTTGGTAATTACAAGTCTGTGCGTTTTAAGGTTGGTCTGAACCCTGCTACCAATGCGGTGAATCCAGAGTCTTCACCAGATGTAGCTATTCTGAATAGACCCGAAATGTGGTTTGGCACAAATGCACAACCCGACGGATATGTATTTCTGAATGTGCAGGGAAGTATCGATACTACCGCGTTGATGACTGGAACTCCGGTTCCATTTGTTTATAAAATCGGAACTAATGCAAACTATGTTCAAGTTACACTGCCGGACAATAATTTTTCAATCATGGAAGACCAAGTGCAGTTTGTTCATTTGCTTGCTGATTATTACAAGTTGTTTGAAGGAATTCAGCTTGATCAAATCAATCATCTTTTCGTTGAGTCGCCTGCTGATAATTCTTCTGTTACAGCACTGACCATAGCTGCAAACATTCCAAAAATATTCCGCTATGATGAATGATTGATACATGAACAGGGCGTTAGGTATGTTGATTCTTGTTTTGTGCTCCTCCTGTCGCTATGATGTGGAACAACTCTCTTGCAACCTGCCGGAAACGGTGTCTTTTGGCAACGATATTATTCCATTGTTTAATCAGCACTGCAATATTCCCGATTGTCATTCTGGCAATAACCCGCAGGGAAATCTCAATCTTGAACAGGAAAATGCATATAGCGAATTGTTGAAGGGTGGAGGTGGATATATTGATACAATACAGCCGACCCACAGTGTATTGCTATCTATGATGCGCTCGCTTTCCGATCCCATGCCCCCTTCGGGGAACCTTGATTCCTGTGATATTAGATTAGTAGAACGCTGGATTATTCAAAATGCTAAAAATAATTAACTCTGCTAATTGGTAGGAGACGGGCAAAAAAAATAATAGACAGACTTTTTTATTGTAATGCTTTCAACAAATTTTCATCAGGAAAGCCAAGCGATTCTATTTTCCCAAAACCGTTAATAGATATTTCCACATCTGTCCAAAACGTTCTTGAACTAAGGAAAAATAAATGTTATTGCCAATGGTAAAACGACACTCCGAATATTGACGATACAACCCACCAGATAAACAACAAAAAGCAATTGACACAGTATTAAAACAGGCTGAATTATTAGCAGACAATTTAACAGCATGAGAACAAGCCGCACAAGCCCAAGCACAGGCTAAAGCTTGCAAAAGAGTTTTCACCTTTTCCACGCAGAAAAAATTGGATTAAAAAAAACTCCTCCGCTCCTGAAGACACTCCAAAAGGAAACAACATACAAATGGCACCTCTCGAATTTGGTTTCATTCATCCGGCTCAATCTATTTGTGAAGATTGACCTCAAGAAATGGTTAGATAAACCATTTCCGGATGATGATGAAATAGATAAATTGGATTTACAATTGACACTCTTCTGAAATAGAAGATGGGGGCTGATATTGTAAAACCTACTTTTTCACCAGAAAAACCGCGTCAATTAAGGAGCTGTTTTCAAAAATCAAACGTTTTGGATAGGTGTGATTCTGCATATTGAATTGAAACGGGAAAACCATTTTTCTCCTTTCCGATTATCTTGCAGCCGTCTGGAAATACTTTCCATAATGAAGATTATCTGTATTGGACGCAATTATTCGGAGCACGCAAAAGAGTTGGGCAATAAGATTCCCGATGTTCCGGTTTTCTTCTGCAAACCGGATTCTGCTGTCTTGCCCAAGGGAACTCCATTTTTTATTCCCGACTGGTCTGCAAATATTCAATTTGAAGTCGAACTGGTGTATCGCATTCATCGCCTGGGGAAAAACATTGAGTACCGATTTGCCCCCCGCTATTATGCGGAAGTAGGGCTCGGTATAGACTTTACAGCACGCGATATTCAGGAGAGACAAAAGAGAAATGGGCTGCCTTGGGAATTGGCTAAAGCATTTGATGGCTCGGCTGTAATTTCTCAAGAATTTATTTCATTAGAAGATATTTCCGACCGAACAAATATTCGGTTTTCACTGAAAAAAAATAACCAAACGGTGCAGAGCGGTCATTCTGCCGGGATGATTTTTTCCATTGACAGAATAATAGAATATATATCAAAATACATGACACTGAAAATGGGCGATCTGATCTTCACAGGAACCCCCGCAGGAGTTGGTCCCGTTGCAGTCGGCGTTGTGCTTGAAGGCTATATTGAAGAAAAAAAAATGTTCAGGGTGAATATCAGATAATGTCCCTTTCCGGTTTGTTTTCTTTGGAATCCGCCTCATTCATAATGTGGGTCTGTCTGCGAATAGATTCGGCATGAAGTGCATCGAGATATACTTTCATAAATGCTGGTGTCAGACCCAGTTTTTTTGCCCATTCAGTTCGCGTATTTCTGATCTCGCTCCACCGCTCGATCTGAAGAATCATTACGTTGTTTTCTTTTTTGTACCATCCGATTTCTTCCGCCAGTTTCATACGTTGCGCAATCAGGTGAAGAATATCCTCGTCCGTCCTGTCTATTTCCGACCTGAGCAGTGCAAGTTCATTTTCCCCTTTAGGAAATTTTGTCCGTACATGAAGACTATTGATGAGTGTAAGAAGGTTTTCAGGGGTAATTTGTTGCCTTGCATCGCTCCAAGCCTTGTCGGGACTAATATGTGATTCAATCATCAGCCCAGACATTCCGAGGTCGAGCGCTTGTTGTGCCACCTTAGCTAAAAGGTCTCTTCGCCCACAAATATGACTGGGGTCGCAAAAAATTTCAAGAGAGGGGAAAAGTGTTTTTAGGCCAATAGGTATTTCCCACATCGGCTTGTTGCGGTAAATGGTTTTTCCAAAAAATGAAAAACCGCGGTGCATTGCAATTATTTTGCGGATGCCGGCGCGCTGCAAACGCTCAATTGCACCGATCCATAATTGAAGATCGGGATTTACCGGATTTTTTACAATAACCGGAATATCTGATCCTTGTAATGCGTCGGCAATTTCCTGTACGCTGAAAGGATTTACCGTGGTGCGAGAGCCAATCCATAAAACATCGAACCCCGCATTCAGACATAGTTCTACGTGATGGGCACTGGCGACTTCAGTAGCGATCGGAAGACCTGTTTCCTTTTTTACATTCACCATCCATTCTATCCCCGCTTCGCCTACTCCTTCAAACGAATCCGGCCTTGTGCGCGGTTTCCAGATTCCACCGCGAAAAAGATGAACCCCGCCTGTCGCAGCAAGTTGCCTCGCTGTCGAAAGCAGTTGCTCTTCCGTTTCTACACTGCACGGCCCTGAAATGAGAAAAGGTTTTTCTTTTCCCGGCCACCAATTAGACAGCGGGATAATATCAGCGATAGATCGTTGGTTCATAAAATCGGACGAAAGATAAAACAGGATAAGTATAGATTGGTGCTATGTGGATGCTTCCCTCCGGAGGTGCAATTTTTAAAAGTGAAAAATGCACTGTGTGAAATAATTTTTCTCACTCCATCACAGTATGGATTCCATCCTGATTACAGTTTAACGTTGCTTCCGGAAGAAGAATAATTGTTTCACTTAATCCAAATCAACAATGGCAAAAAATGCATCTAAGGCACCTGAAAAAAAGGCCGCTAAAAAAGCTGCTGCAGCAAAGCCAAAAAAAGCGGCCAGCTCGCAACCGGTTCCAAAAGAACCTGATCAGAAACCTTCGGAAAAAAAAGGCTTTCTGAACTTATAGCGAAGGTAGCAACCGGCTTTGTGGACCGGTTCTTTCACGACCCGCGCACACCAGGCACCAGCGAGAAAATAATTTCAGTTGAAGGGCTGGACGATGATCCACCAACAATCGAGGTTCTGCTTTGCAACTATGGAATATGGAACGTTAAAAACACCACATATTCAAAAAAGGATATGCGGGCTTTGAATGTGCTTTAATCAAACCCGGTTCATCCCCCGGCGGTTCCGGGGGATGAATTAACTTTTTCAGAAATAATCCGTATATTCGCTCAATGAGTTCCGCAATCCCAATATCAGGATCAAACCGCAAGCGCAAAAAGCAGCTTTCGCGGGAGGATGCAGGATTGCTTCGCGCAATGAAGGAATCTACCGGAGAAACAGTTTCCTCGGAAGACTTCCTGAAAGAATTGCGCGATGATCGTAAGAACGGATAAAACTTTCCTCAAAGATTACCGCGCATTAAAAAAATTCAGGTCATTGCTTGACCGGCTGGAGGAAGCAATGCTGCAGATGGAAAAAGCGTGGAGCCCTGAAGACCTTCCTTCCATTAAACACATAGAAGGTACCCGCTACAGGATGCGAATAGGTGGCTACCGTTTAGGGTTCAGGTTGGAAAGTGGTGAGATTGTTTTAGAGCGTTTTTTACACCGAAAGGAAATCTACCGGCGATATCCGCCGAAATAAATACAGAGGTCAGGAAGGGGCTTTTTTATTTTCTGCATCTAACCAAAAGCGCCGGAATCTAACCGGAAACAACCGGTAGCGCTCCTTTCCGCCTACGGGCACTTTTTCTATTTTCTGCTTTGTGTCGCAATTCACGAGTAAATGGGTGACGCAACAAACAAACTGCTCCACACACTGATCATCATCAGCCTATGTTTCAGCATAGCTGTTTTGGGTATTGTCATTTTCGGAAAAAAGACAATCCAGCTCACAACCGACAGCAGCGGAACCATTCACACAGGTGAAATGAAACAACACCTCAGGTTCAAGTAAAACAGGCACTCGCCACCAATCATACAATCATGAAACTCATCACCGACCGCATACAAGTCCAAATAACAATTCAGCCCGCGGACAATCAGCAGCTCCAAGACGGTAATCGATGGGAAAGTTCAAAGACAAAAACGGAAAAACCCGCCTTCGTGCGCTGATTGATCACGCCCGTGAAAAGGGTATTGATCTGCCTTCCGAAGTCCTATACGTTACCGAAATGATTTTTCCGCCGGTTGGTTTGGGTCGGAAAACAATTCAAATGGTCCGTGATCTTGTAGGCATTGATCCGGAGGTAAAAACCGCAGCACTCAATGAACTGAATGATATTGCTCTTGAGATGGAAAAACAGCCCGGCACACCGCGGACATGGAAAGCGACAACTGGCTTTCCAAAACCATCCGCCCAATACTCGCAATCGTTGTCACCATTGATTACCTGGCTACCAAATGGCTGCCTTTCGCCTGCAGTATAGCTATTCCCGATTACACGATGCAGCCACCTTTCGCCTGATGGAATGGGTGATGGGTTTTTACCTCGGCTTGAAAGGAGTAGAACGCATTGCAAAGAACATTGGCCCGATCTTCAAAAAGTAAATAAAAAGCACCATTTTAGGGCGCATGCTCACGCGCCCGGCTTTGGTAAAGAAGCCCCGCAGGTTGAAAGCTGCGGGGTTTTTATTTAAGCAGGCAAATTTTTTCAGGTTAGCGCAGGAAAAATCCGAAAAATGTTAAAATTCACAATTCTTTTTTGAAACACATCAAAATCAAGGGTTTACCGTAAGAGAAAAGTAGAGTATATTTGCATCACCAAACTGTTCAATTCTACGATGACTTCCGCTAAAGAAAAACATGCCTTTTGGGATGGCTTTTTTTATTTCTTTGGGTTTACTGAAAACCCTGCGAAGGAAATGTCAACCCACATTATGGAGCAATCTGCCTCTGAGAAGATCAAATCTGACCTCAAAAGGATAAATAAATCCTATCGGAGCAAACTGGCTGAACTGCAGGCTGAAATTTATGGCTAATCATAATAAGAAAAAAGCCGTAGTTAGACCTGATCAGACGTATGAGGCTACCAGTTTTGAGGGAATAATGCCTGATCCGGAAACGCTCGAGCATCTTGAAAAACTTGCGCCTGGATGTGCTCAAAAGTGGATGGAACTGGCGGAGTCGGAAATAAAAAGCCGTCAAAGGAATGAAGAGCGCATTACTTGGACATTTAAAATAGTACCATTCTTGGTCAAGTATTTGGGCTAATAACAAGTATCATTATTGCTGGAGTTGGAGCCTTTGCTATTTACTATGGTCACCCAACAGCAGGCGCAACAATTATTACTGGTAGTATGGCTTCTGTTATAGCAGCCTTTTATTTTAGAAACAAAAAGGGATAATAATCTGTCTGTTTCAGTAATTAAGATCAACGCACTTCAACCTTTGTTGCGCAATCCTACAACCTGTTGCGAAGCCTCGCAACACCGCAAAGCCATGCCAGTAGTGAGTTGCAGAGGTTTTTCCGCAAATGTTGCGTAATTTCACCCCCACCCCCTTCTATTTTCGGGTAGAAAACTTTTGGCCTGAATCTCCCATAGCCATAATACAGCAAAATTTTAAAACCGGCTTGCCTTATTTCGAACGTTTGGCAGAGCGCCGGTCAAAACATAATTAAGGTAGGCGCTCTTAACCTCCAGGCTACTGTGTCTGGCTTGTTTCCTTACCTCATCAATCGGTACACCATCTTCCAGCATCTGAACGATACCGGTGTCTTTTAAACTATACAGGTGATAGTTGTCAGGGAATTTGAGTTTTTCCCTCATTGCTTGCCAGTGCTCAGTAAGTCGGGCTCGCTTCATTGATTTAATCTCCGGACGAATTGTTCGGTTGCCGGTGAAAAGAAAATTCGTTTTATCGGTTATTCCGGAAACATAGCCAGCAATTTCATCCAGCACAATTTTAGGAATAGTGACTTTTTCCCGCTCATCATCTTTGGCTATGCTTGCCGGTATAAATATGATTCCGTGATCAATATCGAAATGCAACGCTCTCAGCAGGCAAAGTTCTTTCGGACGGATCAGGCAGTGATAAAGAAGAAGGCAGGCAATTTTAAATCCAGGCTCATTATTCAGCGCTTCCCTGATCATAGGTCGCCATTCCTTCGCGATGATATCGCGTTCCTTTTGACCAGCTTTTTTCGGTCTGATTTTCAGGAACGGATTTTCCTTGCAGTAGTCATAGCTGATAAACCAATTCCAAAATGAACGATAGGTGATGATGTAATTGTTGAATGTTCTGTTGCCAACCCCGGCGGCAATTTCTTTCATCAATGACTGAACATGAAGAGAGTTAAAAGTTTCGCAGGTTACACTGAGCGAATTTTTTTTAAGGAACAATACAATGCGATTGATAGCAGAACGGTAACTGACAAAGCTCGTGTGTTCCAGCTCGCGTTTTTTTTCATTCAGTAATTCATCAAGAGCTGTTTCGAGTTTCTTTCCAATATTTTTTCTCGTCTCGTCAAAGCAGGGATTCCATCCAGCGTGTAATTTTTCATTGATCGCCTTTACCAATCGCATCGCATATTTTTTGCGCTCCTCTTGCTCAATGTCATTTACTCGAACCTTCTTTCTGATCCATTTGCCGGTGTCAGGGTGTTTGATCCAGTATCCAACATAGCAGTCTTTGCCTGGATAGTAGCGTGCCGGGAGGAACCCGATTTCCTGAATTATTGCGCCCCTTTGTCTCATTTATACACGTGTCTCAATAGTGTCTCAGGCAGGGGTATATATGCAGAAAGGCCGCTCGTAGAGCAGCCTTTCTGAAATAACGTACCGAAGGAGGGACTCGAACCCTCACGCCTTGCGGCACACGCACCTGAAACGTGCGCGTCTACCAATTCCGCCACTTCGGTAGCAGAAAAATTTTGAGTAACGCGCCTCAAAAGCCAATGAACTCTTTCCGGTGAAAATACATTTTGAATGTATTCCGAAGTTTCACCTTCAATAGCACTAATAAAGTGCCCGGGACTGGACTCGAACCAGCACATCTTTCGACATACGCCCCTCAAACGTACGTGTCTACCAATTTCACCACCCGGGCGAAACTTGTTAGCCTATGAAGAACAAGAAGGGCAGTTGTGCTGCCCCTGCCTTTTTCTTCTACCTTTTGTGATCCCGCTGGGATTCGAACCCAGGACCCATACATTAAAAGTGTATTGCTCTACCGGCTGAGCTACGGAATCTTCCTTGTTTTTTGCGGGCGCAAATATATATTGCTTTTAGATGCATCAACACCAGCGGTGAATTATTTCTTTAAAAAATTAGAAAATGCAATAGAAAAGACACTTGTCCAGTCTTTTACTATCAAAAAATATTGCGACGGCGTTAATAGTACACAAGGGGGATGAACCTCCTCTATAGTGAATATCTTTGACTTGTTATGAGCGTTTCATTACCTTAGTATGAAAATAATTCACAATTTCAATTATAGATAAAAATATTTCTATGAAAAGAATCTTCCTTGCAAAGCGGTCACTTGCAATGTGTGTCGCTGTGTATTGCTTCGCCTTGCTGCTGTCGCCCGCAGATGTCAAAGCCCAGTGCCAACCCTTTATCAGTATTGACGGAAATAATACATCGGCAAAATCAGTAGCTCTTCCCATCTGGCTTCGTGCGGGGCAAGTGTTGGGAATGAATGCTGCCGTCCCTTCCGTCTCTGTGATCGAATTTACTGAAAATTCCGGTGCACTGGAATATTCAAGGGTAGTTGATGTTACAACTACATCAACCGTTCCGACAGGAAAAGTGTGGAAAATTGAATCTATTATTATCACTCCACTTATCGGCAATGTATTGAGCACCGCGACCTACACAACCTCTGGTACATTTACCATTCCAAGTTGCACCAATTATGTATGCATTGAAGTATGGGGAGCCGGCGGTGGTGGTGGAACCTGTAGCGGATGCGCTAGCAATTCCGGTGGCGCTGGTGGTGGTGGTGGTGGTGGTTATGGCACCGGCTGCTTTACCGTTACACCCGGCGGTTCGCTCAGCGTTAGTATCGGAGCTGGAGGAACAGCGGGCAATACCGGCGGAACAACCAATGTCGGCGGACTTATCAGTGCTACTGGTGGCGGCGGTGGCAGCCCCGGAGTGGGTGGTGTAGGCGGTGCGGGAGGTACCAGCACAGCCTATGTCCAAATGACTGGAACTCCTGGTACGAATGGAACTCTTTCTGGATCAGGTGGCGTGTCTGGTGGCGCGGGTGCCAATGGCGGTGCGGGCGGTTCCGGAGGTCAAAGTACTACTGCCGGAACCGCTCCCGGCGGTGGTGGCGGCAGTGGTGCTACGGTAAATGGAAACCCAGTATCGGGAAAACCGGGCGGAGCCGGTCAGGCAAAAATTTCGTGGTAAAAAGGTAAACCGGCAGTTTAATTTTTGAAAAAGCGGGGAACTTGAAAAACAATTTGGGGGAGACTCACTGCCTCAGCACACTTTACGGGATTTCTTTTTTTTAAGGAGAATAAATTTTGTTGTTTGAAAAAAGAAAGGATTCACGTAAAGGCCGCTAAGTGAATGACACGCAAAGCCCGCAGAGGAACAAAATACCTCTTCCCTTCTGGGGGGAGGCGAAATAGTTGTTCAACTGTTTTGTGTCTTGTCTCAATTTTTTCGGGATCAAAAAAATGCTTCTGGCAGTATTGGTTATGCGCTGTTAGCTCACCAGCGGGCAGCGTTCAAAAGGAACGGAAGAATCAAAGTGCTTCCTGTATGTGGCCAGTTTACGATAGGGATAAGCGCCGAGATTTTCTGCAATGTGAAGCATTTTTGGATTAAAATCACCGATCCAGGTAAGGATGGTATTATTGTATCGCTTTAACGTTACTATGTTTTCTTCTGCCCATTTGATCATCGCCCCTTCCACCCCTTTGCCATGATAATCACAGTCAACACCGAAGATGATACCTACCATGGTATTCCGCTTCGCAAACAATTTGTAGTATAAAAACAGCATCTTGCCCCACCAATTGAGATTGCCATTGAGATGGCGGAAAATCTCATTGAGTTCGGGAAGATTGATGTAAAATGCAATGGGCTTTTCATGATGATAAACAAATACCATAATATCCGGATCCATTACAGGCTTTATGCTTTTTACAATAGAGTGTGCTTGCCGTCTTTGCATCTTCTTAAACCCTGCAAAACCACCCCAGGCATTGTTATAGATTGTCAGAAAATCTTCTGAAATTTTTTCGATACTTTTTCCGCGGGCGCTGCTGATGGAATACCCGGGTTCACTCATAAGCATATTTGTTTTTCTTACGAAAACCTCCTGCGCAGGAATATTCAAGTCTCTTTTGAAACAGATTTGTTCGAAGTAAATACGAAAGCCGGCGGCCTCGAAAAACTTTTGGTAGTAGGGCGGATTGTAATTCATCCGGTAGCTGCTCATATCGGTGAAGTTCTCCGTTAGCAATCCCCAGAAAGTGTCTCTCTCGCCAAAATTGATCGGACCATCTACTGTATCCATTCCTTTCTCTTTCAGCCATTCGCAGGCTGTATCCAATAGTTTTCGAGCTGCAGTATCGTTGTCGGTGCACTCAAAAAATCCGAGACCGCCTACTTTGTATTTTTGTCCCGACGAGAATTTTGGATGAATAAAGGCTGCAGTTCTTCCAATCGCTGTACCAGTGGTATCGGTAAGAATCCAACGAATCGCCTCCCCTTCGCGGAAATATTTATTTTTTGATGGATTAAAAACAGCTTTTATATCCTGCCTGAGATGCGGTATCCAGTTAGCATCATCTTTATAGATCAGGAAAGGAAGATGAATCCATTGATCCTCCTGTGAAGAAGAGGTTACCCTACTGATATTCATACAAACAAAAATCCGCTATAAAAGTAAGCATACTCTGCAATTGCTGGATTAAGGGGGAGAATTGTGAGATTAAGAATCCATTCATGTTCTTTTTGTGACGGCTCGGGATCTCCTATGTTTGATTTTCAATACAACTTTGAAGTGCTTACTTTCGTCCCCATTTTGAAATATAAATCAATGAATATGAAAAAAGTCCTTTTGACTACATTCTTTGTATCGCTGTCAATTTATTTTTTCGCTCAAATGGTTCAACCGTCGCCCAAGGTGTTAGCAGGATATGGTGCTTCTGCAGTTTCAGCAATGGGTGATGAGGAAATTAAATGGTTAAATTTTCTTGCTGACCAGATGTGTATTGTGAACTTGAACCCTGAAAAATCAAGTGGGCTGGAAGATATTAATAACCGGCTCGATCAGGGAACTCCTGCAAAAGTGGTTGTCAGTTCAGATGAGTTCAATCCATTTTTTTATCACATCGAGCCGCAGGAAAGCAACCAATATTATCGCTTCGGCGAAACAGGATACACGGTTTTCGTCTATTCAAAACAACGGCTGGAAGTGCTGTACGATCGCTATAAAAAGAA
>JADLBA010000312.1 GCA_020848015.1 Crocinitomicaceae bacterium
CTTGAAATGAAGGCAAAAGACTCTCGATACTTTCTTTCCTGGGAGGAGTATAATAGCTGGGAATTCCACCCCCGCATGAAGATTGATGAAAAGAAATTTCTTTCACACGATATTTATATCTCAACCCTAATCCATAGTAATATTCGAATGGAACTCTTTTTGTTAGTAGTATTTGTTTCCCCCATAATGTTTGAATTCCAAATACTTGTTTTACTTCATCTGCAGTTTCATACTCCCAACAATCACTACCGCTATTTGATAATGAAAGAAATGGGCCTGTTTCAGTAATTGGACTTATCTCCCTGTCATCATTCCATCTATATCCTCTATTGTAATATTGATTTTTTCTATAGAAAGCTATTGGGCTAAAATAGGACCCTTCACTAGAGTAGAATTTTAATCCTACTCTTATTGCAAACCCCTCGGAATTTATTTCTCCTCCTGTTTCAGTAGAAAAATATTTTTTGAAATGATATTCTATAGTTCCGCCAAAAGTTGGTTTTCCTGTCTTTTGCGGAGTTATAAATAAGGGATTGATTTTTAGTAATATAAGTGGAAAACTGTCTAGCTTCGACATTTGGGCGTAAGTCAAAATGGGGAATGTTAAAACCAAAGCAAGAATAGTTTTTTTCACTAAATACTTTTTAAGCAATTTGAAATTATTCTGCTTATTTTCTTCAAATCATTTTTGCTGCGCATTCCACACACACATTCTACAATGATTTATAAATTTTATTTAATGAGCGCACCAATTTACCGAGATCCTTTTGAATAATTGTCCATACGATTGCATAATCAACACCCATATAATCATGTACGATACGGTTTCGGAATCCTATGATCCGGTGCCAGTCAATAGAGCGATACTTTTCAATAAATTCTTCGGGCAGGCGGTTAGCGGCTTCGCCAATAATTTCAAAATTCCGTATTACAGCATCGGTAGTTTTTCCATCCGAGATAAACCGATTGAAGGAATATTTTTTGGTGTATGCCTTTATTTTCCCCGCGGCTTCAAGAATGTCGCCAATTAAAAGTTTCGGGTCGCGCTTAGACATAGTTAAGGTCTTTCTCTATGTGTCGGAAGTATTTTTCCTTGATTCCGTTTTTGGAAACAAGATCGACTTTTAATTTCAGAATACTTTCGAGTTCGTTGGCCAGATCAATGAATTCAATGCCAATTGGCTTTTTAAAGTCTACCAGAATATCCACATCGCTGTTTTTACTCTGTTGTTCTCTTCCATATGAACCAAAAATCGCAATAAGATTTAGCCCATACTTATTGCTGAGGTGTTCCTTGTGTTTGGCTAAAGCATTTTTTATTGAAGAAAGGCTTTTCATACTCCAAAGATACATTATTTTAAAGAATTTACAACCACCTTTGCAGCCTTCTTCAAATCCTTTTCACTGTGCGCTTCACTCACAAAACCCACTTCATAGCCGGAAGGACCCAGATAAATGCCTTTTTCTAAAAGTTCGTGGTAAAGTTTCCGGAAATGCTGCATGCTGTTGGGGTCAATTTCTTCGGCAGACTGGATTTTTTCTTTATCTGTAAATGCGAGCCAAAAGATGGAACCTATCGAAAAGAATTTAGGATTTAGGATGGAGGATTTAGGGTTTGCTGCTTCGATAAAAGATTTGGTTTTTTTCTCCAGTTTTTCATAGAATCCTTTTTTCAGACATTCCTTCAACTGTGCGATCCCCGCTGCCATGGCCACCGGATTTCCGGAGAGGGTGCCGGCCTGGTACACATCCCCTTCGGGGGAAATATTGCTCATGATCTTTGCGCTGGCTCCGTAAGCGCCAACAGGCAGTCCGCCACCAATAATTTTTCCGTACGTAATAATATCGGGTTTGATATTGTAATAGCCGGCCGCCCCTGTAAAACCGATCCGGAACCCGGAGATCACCTCGTCAAAAATTAAAAGCGTCTTATTTTCTGTGCAGATGTCACGCAGGAACTGCAGATAACTTTTATCCTGAAGCAGCAGGCCGTTGTTGGCCGGAATAGGTTCAATGATGATACAGGCAATTTCATTTTTAAATTTTGTGAACGCTTCTTTTACGGCTTCTTTATTATTAAGTGACACAACAATGGTCTCATTCACAAAGGCTTCCGGCACTCCGGCAGAGGAGGTGTTGCCAAAAGTTACCAGCCCGGAGCCGGCTTTTACAAGAAGAGAATCGCTGTGCCCGTGATAGCAGCCTTCAAACTTTAAAATTTTATTTCGCTTGGTGTAACCTCTGGCCAAACGAATGGCGCTCATCACTGCTTCCGTTCCGGAACTTACAAAGCGGATCTTCTCAATGAACTTGTTATTGGAGAGGATCAATTCTGCCAGTTTGTTTTCCAGTTCGGTTGGTGCGCCAAAAGAACTGCCTTTCCCCACGGTGTCTTTGATCGCCTTTACCACTTTAGGATTCGCATGGCCCAGGATCAGCGGTCCCCAGGAGCAGCAGAAATCAAGGTATTTGTTGCCATCGGCATCCCAGATGTTTGCACCCTTTCCGCGCTCGATGAACAGGGGAGTGCCGCCCACGGACCGGAATGCCCTCACAGGTGAATTTACCCCTCCCGGGAAGTAACTCTTTGCTTTTTTGAACAGCGCTTCGGATCTACTTTTTTTCATATCCCTGAATGAACTGCAAATATATATCTTTGATTCACTCTTTCGCACTCACTCTGCGACCTTTGCGCCTCTGCGAGAAACTAAGAAATATGCACGAAAACGAAATATCCAAGATCCTGATTGATGTTTTTGTTCAGGTACACAAGAAGCTCGGCCCTGGTTTACTTGAGAGCGTTTACGAAGAGGTGATCTGTCATGAATTAACAAAAAGAGGTTTGAAATTCACCAGGCAAACTGGTATTCCCGTTGTTTATGATGATATCAAATTGGATCTTGGGTTTAGAGCGGATATAATTGTTGAAGATAAGGTAGTTTTAGAGTTGAAGTCCATTGAATCAATTGCACCAGTTCACCCTAAAATATTGCTTACCTATTTAAGATTGTCAGGCAAGAAGTTGGGACTTTTGGCTAATTTTAATGTGGAATTAATAAAAGACGGAATTACGAGAATTGTTAATAATCTATAATCTCTCGCAGAGGCGCAGAGTTCGCAAAGCAATACATATGAAATACGAAAACACCCTCGAATTTGCCAAACAGCAGGATTCCTCAGATCCCCTGAAGAAATACCGGGAACGCTTCTATTTTCCTCAGATGAATGGAAGAGAGGTGGTCTATTTCACGGGCAACTCCCTGGGCCTTCAGCCTAAAAGCACCCAGGACCATGTGCTCAAAGAGCTGGAAGACTGGGCCTCTTTTGGAGTGGAAGGACATTTTCATGCCCGTAATCCCTGGTTCTCCTACCATGAAATGTTTGCTGAACCTGTTTCAAAGATCGTTGGAGCAAAGCCTGCGGAAGTAGTGGTGATGAACCAGCTCACGAGCAACCTGCATTTTTTGATGGCCTCGTTCTACCGTCCTACTAAAAAGCGTTACAAGATACTGTGTGAGTACAAAGCTTTCCCTTCTGATCAGTACGCCCTCGAGACCCAGGCCCAACACCATGGATTTGACCCTGCGGATGCCATCATAGAAGTAAAACCCAGGGAGGGAGAATACATTATTCGCACCGAAGACATTATAACGGCCATTGAAAAGAACCGAAATGAACTGGAGCTGGTGCTGATGGGCGGTGTAAATTATTTTACCGGACAGGTCTTTGACATGGAAAAAATAACGGCTGCTGCGCACAGTGCCGGTGCCCTGGCTGGATTTGACCTGGCCCATGCGGTAGGCAACATCAAACTGAACCTGCACGACTGGAAAGTGGATTTTGCCTGCTGGTGTACCTACAAGTACCTGAACTCCGGCCCTGGATGTGTAGGCGGGGCATACATTCATGAACGGCATCACAAGCCGAGCACACCTCGCCTGGGCGGATGGTGGGGACATGATAAGCAGTCCCGTTTTAAAATGGAAAAAGGGTTTAACCCGATGATGACAGCCGAAGCCTGGCAGTTGAGCAATGCCCCCGTTGTTGCCATGGCATGCCACAAAGCATCGGTGGAAATATTTGAGGAGGTGGGAATGGAGGCGCTTTCGGAGAAGAGTAAAAAATTGACAGGATATTTGGAATATGTAATCGAGGAAATAAATTCAAAGTCCCAAGCCCAAAGCTCCAAGCCCAAAGGGAACAGCCAAATGCTGGAAATAATTACTCCTAAAGATGCAAGAGGCTGCCAGCTGAGTATCGTGGCACACGGAATGGGAAAATCGTTACACGATAAGTTAACGGCTGCAGGTGTAATTGCTGATTGGAGGGAACCGAATGTAATTCGCTGTGCGCCTGTGCCGCTTTATAATTCGTTTGAAGATGTGTGGAGGTTTGGGGAGATTTTGGAAATGTCACTACGAACACAGTGAAGCAGTCTCTTCAAATAAATTAAAAATATTTTGGGGAGACTGCTTCGACCTGATCAGAGCATCAGGTCTCGCAGTGACGTTTACTTAGGACAATTCTCGCAGCCCTTCGCAGCACCTTTCTTTAAAAAAGGCGAAAAAAACCGATACCCCAGATAAAAAACTGAGAAAGCGAGCAGGGTGTAGACGAGTATGGTCTGCGTTAGTATCATAAGTATTAATACTCCTCAAAGTTACTAATTTTGCACCTTAAATCATACTCTGTTTTAGGTATTTTAAGATGATCACGGCCGATTCCCCCATAAAATTCAATAAGAAAAAGTATTCCGATGAGGTACTTCTTTCCTTATATAAGCAGCTGATCAAACCCCGGCTGATCGAGGAGAAGATGCTGATCCTGCTGAGGCAGGGCAAGATCACCAAATGGTTCTCGGGGATAGGGCAGGAGGCCAGCTCGGTGGGGGCGGCCATGGCTCTGCATAAAGACGAATACATTTTGCCCATGCACCGCAACCTGGGAACCTTTACAGTGAGAGGGATTCCGCTGGCAAAATTATTTGCCCAGTTCCAGGGAAAAAGATCGGGTTTCACCAAGGGGCGCGACCGAAGTTTTCATTTCGGCA
>JADLBA010000313.1 GCA_020848015.1 Crocinitomicaceae bacterium
ACCCGCCCAACGGTTGCGGCTTTTCCATGAAATAAAGAACAACAATTGGGACTGCATCATACTTACGCACGACCAATTCGGAAAAATACCGCAGTCATCGGAGATACAAAGAGAGATATTTCAAACGGAACTGGACAATGTTGAACGTGACCTGGACACTGTCAAAGATCTTGGCGGCGACATCTCTAAGAAAATGCTCAAAGGGCTGGAGATACGGAAGAACAACCTTGAGGGAAAAATGAAATCTATCCTGAAAGACATCGAGGAAAAGAAAGACACAGGTATCAATTTCAAAGAAATGGGCATTGATCACTTATTTGTGGACGAATCCCATAAGTACAAAAATCTCACTTTCACTACCCGCCATAACAGGGTCGCCGGTTTGGGTAATACAGAAGGTAGCCAGAAGGCGCTGAATATGTTGTTCGCTGTTCGCGAACTGCAAACACGTTTTAATTCCGATTTATGTGTCACGTTCCTTTCCGGCACACCTATATCCAACAGCCTCACCGAAATGTATCTGTTGTTTAAATACCTGCGTCCGAAAGAAATGGAACGCCAGCATATTGAAAATTTTGATGGTTGGGCTGCTGTATTTGCACGTAAAACAACAGACTTTGAATTTTCAGTGACCAACGAGATCATTGCCAAAGAACGCTTCAGGCATTTTATTAAAGTACCGGAGCTTGCTTTGTTCTATAACGAGATCACCGACTACAAAACGGCAAAACATATAAACCTTGACAAGCCCGAATTGAGTGAAACGCTGGTGAACATAAAGCCAACGCCTGAACAAAGTGAGTTCATTAAAAACCTGATGCAATTCGCTAAAACAGGTAATGGTGAATTGATTGGTCGTGGCAGGTTGACGCCAGAGGAAGACAAAGGCAGAATGCTGATCGCAACCAACTACGCTAAGAAAATGTCGGCGGATATGCGATTGATCAACGAGTGGAAGTATAGTGATCATCCCGACAACAAAGTAAATGTCAGTGCCCGCAAGATTGCAGAGATCTATAAAGAAACTACCGAGCATAAGGGTACACAGATTATCTTCTCAGACATTGGTACACCCAAGCCTGTTGAATTTAATATCTACGATGCAGTTAAAGAAAAACTGATCAGGGACTTTAATATTCCCGAACGGGAAATCACTTTTATTCACGACTGGACAGATACAAAAAAGCCCGAACTGTTCCGTAAGATGAACAGAGGTGAGATTCGCATTTTATTGGGCAGCACAGAGAAAGCCGGAACCGGCCTAAATGTGCAGCAACGTGTAGTGGCCATGCACCACCTTGATATTCCCTGGAAACCGTCAGAGCTGGAACAACGTAATGGCCGTGGCGCACGCCAGGGCAATCTTATTGCCAAAGAATATTACGGCAACAAAGTTCAGAACTATATCTACGCAGTAGAACAGTCATTGGATAATTACAAATTCAACCTTCTGAAGAATAAACAGACGTTCATTTCGCAAATGAAAAATTGTGAGTTGAACGTGCGTACCATTGATGAAGGTGCGATTGACGAAAAAAGCGGGATGAATTTTTCCGAATATATAGCCATTCTGTCCGGCGACACTTCATTATTGGAAAAATCAAAACTGGAAAAGAAGATAGCTGTAATGGAAAGCCTGAAAGTTTCTCACTTCAGAGAAATCGCACGCAATAAATACCAATTGGAAAATCTGCAAAATGAACAGGCATCCACCGTTAAAACGCTCGATAAACTTGCAGCAGATGAAAAAGTGTACAAGGCCGGCCTTCAACTGGATAAGGACGGTGTAAAGGTTAACCCTATCAAACTGGATACTATCAGTTCAACGGACAGTGAAGCCATTGGTAAACACATCATCAAGCTGTACCAGGACTGGAAGCCTGCTGTTGCAGATGAGCATACAGCACAGATAGGTACACTCTACGGTTTCAGCCTGTATATCCGCAGGCAGCAGGAAGCCTATGAGGAAAACGGAGTTTTTGAATACCGCTATTCCAATAGCTTTTATGCACAGCGAAGCAGTGACGGTATTAAGTACACTTACAACAACGGGTTTCCGAATACAGACAATCCTAAGCTGGCGGCAAGACATTTCCTTAATGCGATTGACCGGGTGGAAAGCCTGAAAGAAAAGTATGAGCATACTTTAAACGAACTGAAAACAGAGATACCCAAACTGGAGCAGCTTACTACCAAACCATTTTTACAGGAAGCGGAATTACAACAAATGAAAAATGAACTGGCAAATCTGGAAAGGCAGATAGCCATCAAGATACAGGAAAACCAGTTGAAGCAGCAACAGGTAGCGGAAACCGAACCGGAAGAAGTTATTGATACACCTGTCATTCAACTGTCCGAAAAAGTGAACGAGCATACTGTTCCAAAAGAAGTGATACTGGCCTCGCAACAGGTAGCAGAACGTTCCCGTAGCAGGATGCGATTATAAAAAAATTAACAGGAAATATTATGGCAAATAGTGTTTATCAAATTAACAAGGGAATTAACCAGAGCATTGAGTTTAAAGGCTTGAAGGCGCAATATATCTGGTATTTAGGCGGTGGTGTCGTGGCGCTGCTCATTGTCTTTGCCGCAATGTATATCATCAGTCTTCCTACTTACCTGTGCATCGGTATCATTCTGACCGCAGGAACATTCCTGGTTATGAAGATTTACGGCATGAGCAACAAATACGGCGAACATGGGTTGATGAAAGCCCTTGCCCGGAAGCAGGTTCCTAAGCTGATCAAGTCCAGGAGCAGAAAAATCTTTATGGACATTAAAGACAACCAATCATGAAAAGAGAATTGCCGGTGTACAACATCGAAGGAACCGATTTTGTCGTGGACGTTGCCAGCTTGCAACTCTGTGAGAAAGCAAACCCGGAGAACGTAATTCCCCTTTTTGACATGCGGGATGTTGGTGATGGATACGTATTTGATTATAGTCCTAAAGAGAAAAACATACCGAGGTTGTTTAGTGATGATACGGACGTTACCACAGTAAAGATACCGGAGCTGGTACAGCTTGATCCTGTGGGAATGGCGGAGAAATACGGTTGTTCCGTTCATGAGGTGCAGGGAAAAAC
>JADLBA010000314.1 GCA_020848015.1 Crocinitomicaceae bacterium
AGCTGTTATGAAAACACGGGGACTTACCAAAGAATAGCCGGAGATGTAACTAAAGTCTCTCCGATTCAAGTAGTCATCTGCTGAAACTGAAAATCTAACGCAGGGTAAGCCGCTAGCAAATGTGAAAGACAACAGTTTATGTTGAAAGGATCTGTAACAACGATGAGCAAGGGATAAGGTGGAATTCTTTCTGCCTTTTCCTTTTTTAAGTTAAATGATACTGCTCCTTTATTCGTTAATTTAACGTCTAAAGAAAGAAAACAACATGAAGAAATTATCTGTTTCGCCTCTTTTTGAGCTCATCGTGGTTGGAGGAATACTGGTGGTACAGATTCTGGTAGTGATCATCGGTTTTTCTGCCTATCAAAAGTTGAACACGATCATCAGTTATGTAAAAGTTCCAGAAATAGAATCTGAAGAAATACTTCTTATGAGAGAAATTGTTTCGGATGTATCAAGAGCAGAGCATTTTGCAAAAACCTACCGGCTTACCGGCAACAGGGATTATCTCCCCGATTACTACAAAACTACAGTAGCACTCGGCCACAAGATTGATAAGCTCGAACAAGTGCAGTGGGAAAACAAAAAGCAGGAACACTATGCAGAAGAAATTTTCGGCCTTACCGAACAGGCACTGCGCAACTACAACGAGATGATCACACTGCAGAGCAGCGAATCGGTGACCGATGCACTGGTAAACATTTCTGCCCAATTAGAACCAGTAAAGGGCATTGAAACAGAGGTGCCAAACATTGGGGACAATCTGCCTGGCGCAAAAGAAAGTTTTTTTAAGAGAGTGTTTGGCAGTGATGAGGACACCGGAAGCGGCCAGAAGAAAATCCAAAATGATTCGCTGGAACTGTTGCGCCACGATATCAGGAAGCAGTTGAGAGTGGTAGAAGCTACACAAAAAGAGGAAATCCGGAAACTGAATACATTGGAGTTACAATTGACTGAAAAGAGCCTGAATATTTCAGAAGGAATATTTTCACTGGTAGGAAAAATTGAAGAAATTGAAAAAGAAAGAATACGCGACAGAAACGACAAGGCAGAGCTGCTGGCCGACGAAAGCCGCAATGCCCTGCTTCGTTTTGGCACTGTAATATCACTGCTGCTGCTGGTGACGATTTTTTTTACTTTCAGATATATACTATCCAACAGAAAAATGAAAAATGTACTGAGTTCAGAAAAGGAGCATGCCCAAATGATTGCTGATGCCCGTCAAAACCTCTTATCTCACATGAGCCATGAGATAAGAACTCCCCTAAATTCTGTGATTGGTTTCCTTGAACAAGTACTGGAATCGGATTTGAACGATCAGCAGAGAGAACACATTCTCATCGCTAAAAAATCTTCGGATCACCTTCTGGGAATCATCAACAACATTCTCGAAAGTTCCAAATTGAAATCAGGAAAAATCAAATTCTCCGAGATCAATTTTTCACCTATCCAGTTGCTGACGGAAGTAGTTAGTTCTATGCGGATACAAGCACACGCGAAAAACCTCGAAATGGAATACGAAAATACCGGCGAAATGCCCGATCTGGTTAGCGGTGATCCGTTGCGATTGAAGCAGGTGGTGCTGAATATCATTGGCAACGCTATAAAATATACACACAAAGGCTCAGTGAAACTTTCCGCACGTTCAGATAACCAGAAATTAATTCTCGAAATAGCGGATACCGGTGAAGGGATTCCCGAAGACAAGCTGGGAACCATTTTTGAAAAATACGAGCAGTTGCACAATGACTCCCTTCAGCCCGGCACCGGTCTCGGACTCTACATTACACGCGGGCTGGTTGAAAGCCAGGGAGGGAGCATTGAAATTAAAAGTACTGAAGGCAAGGGAACAGTGGTGACATTGATTATTCCTTACAAAAAGGCCACTGTGCCTGCGTCAGAAGCTGTGCTGGAAGGTATCAGATATACAGGGCACTCTTTTCTCAGGGGAAAACATATTCTGATCGCCGACGATGAAAAGTACAATCGTATGCTGCTCGCTGCAATCCTGAAAAAAAATGGAATCTTATTTACCGAAGCCACTAACGGGTTAGAAGCACTTGAAGCCGTAAAAAATACCTCCTTCGACCTCGTACTGATGGATGTGCGAATGCCCGGACTAGATGGGGTGAACGCTACTCGCGAAATACGTGCTATCGAAGACAAGTCGAAATCTGCTGTTCCAATTATTGCACTTACTGCCGGTCTCGCCACCGAAAAACTGGAGCGATGTAGGGAGGCAGGGATGGATGAATTCATGGAAAAACCATTCCGCGAAGGAGTGCTTTTGCAAAAAATATTTTCATTAATCTCAAAAAACGTTTCATTGAACTAAACTTTACGACATGATGCAGGAAAATAGCCGGTTCGATATCGAAGCTCTTAATGAATTAAGAGAAGGCGGCGAAGAATATTATTTCGAAATGCTTGAAACCCTCACCCTTAGCCTCAGTGAAGGATTGGAAGAAATGAGAGAAGCATTCCAGCAAAAAAACTGGCAGCGGATTGGCGATCGTGCCCATGGAATGCGCGGACCTTGCGGTCATCTTGGGATTGATTCGCTGTGGCACCTGTTGAATAAACTTGAGGAAAAGAGCAATGAAAATCCTGATCCCGATGAAGTTGAAAAGTTGCTGAAAAAAACAGAAGACGAAGCATCGCTTGTCATTCAGGAACTTGTTGAAATGTCTTCAAAAAAAGAGTTCCCCAACATAGATTCCGAACCCGGCAATACCTGAAACCCCTACTTTTATAGTATGAATCATTTGTTGCTACCTTTACCCATTATATGAGTTCAACGGGCATAAGGATACAAATCGTTGAAGACAACGAATGGTATAATAAATTGCTGGTGCATCATACTTCCCTCAATCCCGATTACGTGGTAAAGAGTTTTCATTCTGCCACGGAATTCCTCGACCAGCTCTCTTCTAATCCCGACATTGTTACCCTCGACTACCGTCTGCCGGATTTGAACGGCGTGGAGGTATTGTCTCGGATCAAAAAATACAATCCGGACATACAGGTCATCATCATTTCAGAGCAGCCTGATGTAGCCACTGCGTTAGAACTGCTGAAACTCGGAGCCTTCGACTACCTTCTGAAAGAAAAAGACATCCGCAATAAGCTGCTCAACGCGATTCAAAATATAGTTAAAACCATTGAATTGCGCAGGCAGGTTGGAATACTTGAAAAAGAAGTAAAGAAAAAATACGATTATTCTCGCCTGATCATTGGCGAAAGTGAGCCGATTATGCGGGTGAGGAATCTGATTGAAAAAGCACTCAGCACGAACATCAACGTGGTCATTACCGGAGAAACCGGAACAGGAAAGGAACTGGTTGCTAAATCCATTCATTTTCATTCTTCCCGCGCTACAAACCCTTTTGTTGCAGTCAATGTAGCAGCCATCCCTTCCGAATTGCTCGAAAGTGAATTGTTCGGCCATGAAAAAGGTGCATTCACCGGTGCTGCTGCGCGCCGAATTGGGAAATTTGAAGAGGCGGATGGTGGTACACTTTTCTTAGATGAAATTGGAGAAATGGACGTTTCTCTTCAGGCAAAATTGCTCCGTGTGCTACAGGAAAAAGAAGTTACAAGGATCGGGGCGACGGGAAAAATAAAGATTAACTGCCGCATACTTGTTGCTACAAACCGCAATCTGCGCGAACTGGTACAGCAGGGAAAATTCAGAGAGGATCTTTATTACCGGCTGCTGGGTTTACCTATCGAGATTCCCCCATTGAGAGACCGCGGTACGGATATTTTTTTGCTCGCTGAAAAATTCATCAAGGATTTTTGTACCGAAAATGGAATGCAGCAGAAAACGCTTTCATTTGAATCGGAAAAAAAACTGCTCTCCTTTTCTTTTCCAGGGAATGTTCGTGAGTTAAAAGCCGTTACAGAACTCGCTGTAGTGCTGAGTGATACGGCAGAAATTCGCCCTGGCGATATCCGGTTCTCATCGGACGATGCTATAGCAGATGCGCTGCAGGAAGAGTTATCCCTTCGTGAATACGAATTGCGCATCGTCCATACTTTTATGAAAAAGTACAGCAATGATGTCAAGATCGTAGCATCGAAGCTGAAAATTGGTGCGGCAACAATTTACCGCATGCTGAAAGAATCTAACGGGATGACAAGGGAGAAAGAGTGAGACAACAGAAAATAGCCTATTTGACAAGTAATACTATAAAGCCGCTTTGAAAATGGAGCCCTGCCGGTTCAGAATCAATCACCTTTTACATTAGGATTTTGTAACGAAAGGATACTTCGATCGTCTCTGCTTTAAACTACCTTTGGCTGATGAAATCAGTATTCCTGTTCACTTTGTTTTTTGCTCCTTGGATTTGTTTTGGTCAGAGGCCTCAAAAAGAACAGGTCATGCAGATCAGTGGTGTGGTATTGGTGGGCGACTCACTGCTTCCCGCCCCATATATTGGCGTTGTCCGCACCAGAGACCAGCGCGGTACGTACTGCGACCGATCCGGTTATTTTACACTTCCTGTGTTGGCGGGTGACACTTTGGAGTTTTTTAACCTTGGTTTGAAAACTTCTTTTTTCGTTATTCCAAGAAATAATACAGAGCGGGGTCTTTCGCTGGTACAGGTGATGGAAATGGATACTATTACATTGCCCACCGCTTATATTCTCCCTTATCCGTCGCCTCTCAATTTCCGAAAAGAGGTGCTTGCTCTCGACCTGCCGAATGATGGATTCAATAAATTCAGCAGGAGTCTTGCGAGTATTACCCATTACGATGGTATGTCAGACTTCAAAGATCAGGCTTACAGGAATTCTTCCGCTATACTCGATGCGCGCTATAACAATGGTTTTGTTTCAGGAGGCAATCTGCTGAATGCTTCTGCATGGAATAAATTCATGCGTTCGATGAAAGAGAAATAAAGTTGCCGACCCCATAAAACCGGTAAACATTGATTTATTGGTTATACCATATTAGTAGTGGAGCAGGTAAAAAAAACGAGGAGAGCTAAGTGATCTATATACCTCCCCCTGTTCTGCATTTTTGCACTCTCAACTGTTCTTACCAACTGATAATCACTTTGCCCTCTGCACCTTTTGAAGAATTTCCTCCGCAGCAGGCTTGACCACCTCCACCTCCCCCCGGAAATCCCCCCGGAGTTGAAGAAGAAGCGATATTAGAAGCATAGGAACTTCCGCTGCTGCCTTCCCCACCGGGGTTGATCTGACTCCCACCGGCTGCTCCGCCGGCACCTCCGTAGTATGGATTTGAAAGGCTGAGTCCATTGGCTCCCTTACCTCCATAAACAATGATTGTTCCGGTGACAGAAGTACCACCTGCTCCACCGGTGCTGCTGCTGCTGCCACTTCCTCCTGATGCACTGATATTAACTCCAGTACCTGTGATGCTTGTTGTTCCGCCGTTCACCCCTGGAGTACCAAATGTCCCCCCACTTCCTACAGTAACAGAAAGAGATTGTCCGGGGGTAACGGTAAAACAACTCTGGCCATAAGCACCGCCGCCGCCACCGCCACCAGCTGTACCAGCATACCCACCGCCACCACCACCCCAAGCCTCAATGCAGATGTAAGAAGTACAAGTTGGGACATTGAATGTGTAAGTACCACCATTGGAATAAACAGCGCTGTTTGCTGCTGTGAGAGAAGAGGTTGTTTTTACCAGAGATTCCACTTTCCATACTTTTCCGCTCGGCACGGTTTGTACGCTGGTTACTTTCAGCACTTGCGAAAATTCAAGTGTGCTGCCGTTCACATCAAACTCGATCACTGAAATGGAGTTGACCATCTGGTCGGCGGCCAGTGTCTGACCTTCTTTAAGCCACAGTGGAAGATGAAGTCCGTTGGCGGCAATTTCGCTGGCATTGACAATTTGGCCGTCAATCTGTATATATGACTGGCATTGTGCCCATGAATATTGTGCACAGACAATAGCAAAGAGGGTGAGCGCGATGATACGACCTTTGTGATAGATCATTGAAAAAAGTGATTTCATTAGTGATAAAGAATAAGATTAGAAAAAGTTTCGGTAAAGCCTTGCCGCAACATTTGCAACCGGCATTGCCAAAAGTAATCAAATTCTAAGTAGCCTCAACAAAGAGATTGATTTTGAATTGATGCATTGATATCAAAGGAGGGCAATGGTTTACTTGGTTCAGAAGCCAGAGAGAAGTGTCATATTGGAATTTTGCCAGTTCAGCAAAGGGATAATTGAGATTCCCTGCTCTCAAGTAGGTGAGATGATTTTTTTCTGTTGCTGTTGTAAAAATTTGTGAGATAATAAAAGTGATGGAGAAAAAAAATGAGCTACTTTTCATGTGAAGAAGAGGCAGTTAGGGATAAGTTGAAAAAATATTTTCGTGAGGGACTTGCGTGGAAGGAAAACAGTAGTACATTTGCACCCGCTTTTGAAGGAAGAAACGTTCTTCGAAACAGACAGAAAGCGGATGGAGAGTAGTGCTGGCGGGAGTTTCAGTGATGGGATTTCAGTCAGAATGAAAGGGATGTTCAGAAAAAATTTTGAAAATAAATTTGGTTTGAACAGAAATCTGGGAGTATGTTTGCCGCCCCTTAGACAAACGGTTTGAGGAGTGGAAAAAAAAGTTCTTTGAAATAATGCAGCAGTGAATAACAGGATAAGGAATAAGCCAAGAGATTAAACTTTTTACATTGGAGAGTTTGATCCTGGCTCAGGATGAACGCTAGCGGCAGGCCTAACACATGCAAGTCGAGGGGCAGCACGAATAATAGCAATATTATTTGGTGGCGACCGGCGCACGGGTGCGTAACACGTATGCAATCTGCCTTGTACTGGGGCATAACTCAGAGAAATCTGAGCTAATTCCCCATAATGTCATTAGAAGGCATCTTTTGATGATTAAAGAATTTTGGTACAAGATGAGCATGCGCCCAATTAGCTTGTTGGAGAGGTAATGGCTCACCAAGGCAACGATTGGTAGGGGGTCTGA
>JADLBA010000315.1 GCA_020848015.1 Crocinitomicaceae bacterium
ATCCGAAAATGAGGATTTGTACCATAGGCATTCCAAACAGAATGAGCAGTGTTTTCCTGTCACGCAATACGTGGATAAATTCTTTTTTTATGAAATTTCCGAATTGCTTCATAATCCCCTCGGTTATTCAGATCTTTTAGCACCTCTCGCCAACCGGTAAAACACATCATCTATGTTATCTGCTTTGTACTTGCTTTTCAATTCCTTAGGTGAGCCTAATGCGGCAATTTTTCCATCAACCATAATGGATAGACGATCACAATACTCGGCTTCATCCATATAATGAGTAGTAATGAATAGGGTAGTGCCTTTGTCCGAAGCATCGTAGATAAGTTCCCAGAATTGCCGCCTTGTCAGCGGATCAACTCCACCGGTAGGTTCATCGAGGAATACAATCTTTGGTTCATGCAACATAGCGACAGAAAAGGCAATCTTTTGTTTCCAGCCGAGAGGAATCGAACCGACAAGATTTTTTGAGATATTCTGTAATTGCAATCGCCGGATTAATTCTTCTTCTTTGCTTCTGATTTGCCGGTGATTCAGCCCGTATATCCCACCGAAGAAACGGATATTATCGAGTACCGTCAGGTCTTCGTAGAGCGAGAACTTCTGACTCATATACCCAATACTTTTCTTTATTTTTTCAGTTTGTTTGTATATGTCAAAACCTGCTACTTCTGCACTCCCCGATGAAGGAATGGATAAGCCACATAGCATTCGTATTGCGGTGGTCTTGCCGGCTCCGTTGGCTCCAAGAAAGCCAAAAATTTCTCCCTGCTTTACTTCAAAAGTGATTTTATCAGCCGCAATAAAATTGCCGAAACGCTTCGTGAGATTTTCAGTTTTGATGGCTGTGTTAGTCATTTCAGCTTTGCAATAATTGTATGAATGTGTCTTCAATTGTCGCCTCTACCGGAGCAATTTCTATTTCATTAAATCCCTCGCGATGCAGGAAGGAAAGTAGTTCCTGTATATTTTCACTTTCAGGTAAAAATGTGACATGTGCACTTTCTCCAAAAGCATGACAGGAATATATTTTTTCAAACGACCGGAGGCTTTTCAACAACCGGATCATATTATTTGCCTTCACGGCAAATAATTTTCCCACATAACCGGATGAATGTCTTTCGGGGGTTTCAATTGACAGAATCTTTCCATGGTGAATGAGTGCTACTCTATCGCATAATTCAGCTTCATCCATATAAGGGGTAGAAATAATCATTGTGATATTTTGCGCTTGCAGTCGCTTCAACATATTCCAGAATTCTTTTCGCGATACGGGATCAACACCGGTAGTAGGTTCGTCAAGAAAGAGAACAGTTGGTTTGTGTATTAATGCGCAACACAAAGCGAGTTTTTGTTTCATTCCCCCGGAGAGGTTTCCTGCTCTTCTGTTTTTAAAAGGTTCGATATGCTCGTAGATATCTCTTACCAGATCATAATTTTCGCGGAGACTCGTTCCGAAAAGGGTGGCAAAAAAATTCAGGTTTTCTTCAACTGTCAAATCTTGGTATAGTGAGAATTTACCGGGCATATAGCCGATGATTTTCCTGATGGATATATATGATTCAGTGCAATCATACCCTTCTACAAATGCCTTCCCCGAATCGGGTAGTAACAGAGTAGCAAGTATTCTGAATATGCTTGTTTTCCCTGCGCCATCCGGCCCAATAAGCCCAAAAATTTCTCCGCGTTTTACTGAGAAAGAAAGATCATCTATGGCGAGGATTTTTTCTTTTCCATAGATTTTTGTGAGTGATATACATTCAACTGCCGGCATTTTCTGTATCTGAGATAATAGCTGATAAGTTATGGATTAATTGGACGAATAATTTGAAGTATTCAAAATTTGATTTCACCGGTCATTCCCAGTTTCAGACTACCATCGTTACTTACCAATACCTTCATCGCGTAAACCAGATTAGCCCTCTCATCCTTTGTCTGTATAGTTTTAGGGGTGAACTCTGCCTTTTCACTTATCCAAGATATATTTCCGGAAAACTCTTTCTTTTGGCTTGTATAACCATCAATGACCACTTTGACTTCCTGATTGAGATGTACAGATGCATACTGGTCGGCGGTGATGTATGCCCTTAGAATGACCGTTGAGAGATCAGCGATTTTGTACAATGGTTTTCCGGCGGTTATCATTTCGTTTTCTTCTGCATATTTTGCGAGTACGAGGCCATTAACTGGATTCATGATTCTGCATTTTGCCAATTGATCATTTAATTGCGCCACCTGAATGTGAAGCGGCTGTGTTTCTTGCGAAAGGCTGCCAGATGTTATGGCCAGTGAGGATTCCTGTGCCTCTGTTTGTTTTTTCAGAAGAGCGATCTGCGATTGAATATCATCTAATTGTTTTTGAGGGGCAGCACCTGCTTTGACGAGATTTGCAATGCGTTGTTCCTCGCGTTTTGCCTGTACAGACTGTTCTCTAAGTGCAGCAAGTTGTTTCCCCGCATCCGGATTTTTGCTGAGTATAGCTTTAATCTGTGCTTCTATCTGTTTTTTTTTCAACGATAATTGCAAACTATCAATATAACCAATGGTATCACCGGCATTGAGATGCTGACCTTCGTCTAACGAAAGTTTTTTTATTACTCCATTAGCCTCCGCAGAAACAATCGTCTCTATGGCCTCGAAGGTTCCGGTGGCATCGGGTGTATTGTTCTTGCTCGTACATGAAAATATGAGTATTACACAGAGAATACAGATGATTTGGTTTTTCATTTTTGTTATCTGATTTTAATTTCCGGAGGTAATGAGTTGATCGTATTGTACCATCTTCAGTTGAATTTCGTGTAATATCAGGTTTTGTTTCGCTATGTTTTCAGCATTGATCTCACGCAGGTAATCATTGGAAGTAATGGTTCCATTTTCGAGTTGAGTTGAAGCAATGGTTTTGATACCAGAATACAGATCAATGATCTCCTGGTCAGACCTGATTAATTTGCGCAGTTTATCTGTTTCACTTTCCTTTTGATGCAATTGCAGGGTTGTATTGAACAGGAATGTTTCGTTTTGCAGATCTATGGTTTTCTTTTGTATGTCCAGTAATTCAATGTCCTTTTTTCTTGTATAAAATCCCGACAATGACCAGTTCATCCGAATGCCACCGATAGCGAATGGATTGAAATCATTGCTAAGCATATTGAGTGCCGGCCTCCCATAACCTCCCTGAAAAAAGAGACTGAATTTTGGGCGGTTGCGCGCTAACACCATATCATTTTTCACTTCGAGACTTTTGCGCTGAGACTCGTATAGCTTTAATTCAGGGCGGAGGACTTCGGTGGATGAAAGAAGCGTTCCGGGAACCTGGAATTCATCGTCCTCATTGATTTCTGCTTTGATAAACAATTTCAGTGTATCAATATAATTTTTCAGCAATGACCGAAGCTCGATTTCATGTTGCCCGCGTTTCAAAAGTTCTATTTTTAGCTGGCTATAATCATTTTTTGTCGCGGTACCATTGGCAATTGCCGCTTCAATTTTTTTCATACCGAGTTCAATGTCGTTTTGAAATATTTCATTTTGTTTCAGTTGTTCACGAATGGCAATGATTCCAAAGTACAATTGGCTGACCCGTTGACGAAGCTGGTATAATTCTACTTCAAGTTTTTGTTTTTCTATTTGTCCGCTTGTTTCTGCCAATTTTTTCTCAGCACCGATCGCACCCCCATCATAGATCACCTGGCTCGCATCTGCATATAGTTTATACTGATCCTTGTTCAGTTCAGGGATTGATATACCCGGAAGATGAAAAGGAATGCTTGTTACGTCAGTTTGGTAGCTGGCCTGGCCAACGATGCTGACCTGCGGCAGACGACTCCGGAGCGCATTTTCAACTGAATACTCTGTTGTCTTTTGTATCAGGTCTTGCAGTTTGACCATTGGATAGTTTTTGCGGGCAAGCTCATAACATTTTTCCAGCGTGTGAGCTTCTCTCTGCTGTGCAGAAATTGTTGCTGCTATCGTGATAAGGCAGATTATTGAAATCACAGGTTTCATTTTTCTTAAAATGATATGAGAATTTTTTTTGGTCATCTTAATAATCATCCTGCTTTTATCATTGTGTCAACCCATTTAGGAATCAGTTTTTTTCGCTCGTCCATCATTTTATCAAATTGTACTTGGTTTATATTGGTGATGTTTTGCAAAAAGAGACCGGCAATGAAGGGGAATATGGTTAATCCGAGCATACTGACCACGATATGCACCGGGTTGATTCTGCCTTTTGATGCGGCTTGAAGTTGTTTGAAAAAATGAGATTTCAGGAATATCTCTTTTGCCGCGAGTTGGTTGGCGAACTTTTCCGGATGTCGTCGTATTTCCTGGAGGATGAACAAAGGGAGATCTGGGTTTTTCTTTAACATTTCAATATAACCCTCAACAAACAAAGCGACTTTTTCGTTGAGTGTGAGTCTTTCATTATCGAGCACGTTTTTAATCGCCTCAATAAATAGCTGCACATTCTCCATCATAATGAGATCGAAAAGCTTTTGTTTGCTCCGGAAATAGTAATTCAGCAATGCGAGATTAATGCCCGCTGCTTCTGCGATATCACGTGTACGGGTTGCCGCGAATCCTTTTTCTGTAAATACCTTCCGGGCAGCTAATTTTATTTTTTCCTCCGTACTCGCAATGGTTCCGTTTGTTTTAGACCTCCTCATTGTCATCAATTACTTTCAAAACTTTTTCAAATGTAGAAATAATTTTCATTTTTAATCAAAATTATTAATCATTTGACTAAATTTAGGAATATTCAAAGGCAACCTATTACTTTTGATTCCCGACTTATTCGAAGGCACAAGTTCCATTTATGAAGAGGTTATTCCCGAATATGGCCAATGGTCTTTTTCTGAGGGTCTCGTACATAGCATTTATGGCGGCACTTGCTTTTTCCTCTCAGGCACAAGTGTTAGTGAATGAGATACAGGTAACGAACGATGCTACTCTCGCCGATGAAGATGGCGACTACGAGGATTGGATTGAATTATATAATTCCGGCTCTTCACCAGTTTCTCTCCTTGGCTGGTCGTTGAGCGATGATCCGTCCGATCCTGAAAAATGGCCGGTTCCCGATATTGTACTTCCTCCATCGGAGCGGCAACTCATTTTCGCATCAGGAAAGAACAGAGCTTTCATTAACCCGGTGGATCATTTTGAAACACCTTTTTATCCATGGAGTAATTTCACCTATTTATTACCTGTCGCCGAGCCTTCTGCCGAATGGCGGTTGCCTGGCTTTGATACTTCCGGATGGTCTCAGGGTATTGGCAGTATTGGAACTGGAGATGATGATGATGGAACCGATATCGGCAGTGGATATACTTCAGTATATTCCAGAATCACGATAAATTTTTCTGATGTGAATGCTGTGGAGGCGATGTATTTTTTTGCAGATTATGATGATGCATTTGTTGCCTGGTTGAATGGTGTTGAAATTGCCCGTTCGGGAATTGGTGTGCAGGGTATTCCGCCAACGTTTGATCAATTGTCTGATATTAACCACGAGGCCAATGGTTATCAGGGATTAGACTATGATGGCTTTCTGATTGAGCCGGCTGTTTTTCAATCAGCCCTAGTAAATGGTGAAAATGTTTTTTCATTCCAGGTGCATAATTATGATGCATGGTCTTCTGATATGACCGGCAATTTCATTGTTGCAATTGCCATGAATACGGAAGAGATACAAACAGAGATCGCTCCTGAATGGGCCAATCTTACGGTAGAAGAATCGAATTTGCACACTAACTTTAAGATGAGTCAGGGGGAACATCTTTATTTGTCATCGAATGGAAATGCTGCCGATGTAGTCGTTCTGCCCGAAATGCAGTTGGGGCATTCATATCAGCGCAGCGGTGATGGAAACTGGATTTGGTGTATTTCCGATGAGCCAACTCCTGGTGCTCCCAATTCGACGAACTGTAAAACATCCTACGCTACGGCACCGTATTTCTCACTCGATGCCGGAGTTTTTTCCGGGTCGGTGAATGTCGCTTTAGCTGCGGATAATCCGGAATGGGAAATTCGCTTTACGATGGATGGCAGTATGCCCGATACCAGTTCCTCTCTCTATTCAGTTCCTCTCGTACTTGATCAAACAATGACAATTTCTGCGCGTTGTTTTGGCTCGGAGGTATTGGCTTCTCCGGTGGAAAAGAATACGTATCTCATCAATGAAGATGCGATAGACATTCCGATCGTTTCACTTTCTGTGAATCCTGATTATTTGTGGGATCCGGAAACCGGTATTCATGTTTATGGCCCGCCTGATTATGAGTTGGATTACCCTTATTTCGGCGCTAATTTCTGGGAAAATTGGGAGCGTGAAGCGTATATTGAGTACTTTGATCAGGATCATGTAAAACAATTTGAAGGAGGCGTGGGGCTTAAAATTCACGGAGGATGGTCAAGAGGAAATGAACAAAAAAGTTTTCGCATTCAGTGCAAGGATGAATACGGATTAGAATCAATGGATTACCCCCTAATACAGGATAAACCCTTCATTACCTCGTACAAGGGGTTCAATCTGAGAAATGGTGGAAATGACTATTGGGGCTATCGTTTTCACGATGCATTGATGGAGCGGAGCATGAGAGAAACGAATGCTGATTATATGGCCTACTCGCCGGTGATTGTCTTTTTGAATGGTGAGTATTGGGGATTTATGGAACTTAGAGAAATACTTGACCAGCACTGGGCAGAGAATAATCACGGCGTGAACAACAACGATGCAAGTGTGATCAGTTATAAGGGCGATATTCACGTCATCAGTGGCAGTGACACTGCTTTGTACCCGATGTATGACTATATCACGGGCACTGATCCACTCTCACCTGAATTTTTTGACAGCGTGAGTACGATGCTTGATATTGAAAACTATGCTGATTATATCATCGCTGAAACCTATTGGTGCAACGGTGACTGGAGTAGTGGCTGGTCGAACAATACAAAGTTTTGGCACAATGATAATCCGGGAGGAAAATGGCGTTTTATGTTGATGGATATGGATTTTGGAATGGGGTTGGCGGGTGCGGGGCCTTATGATAATTATATTTCGGAGGCGGGCGATGACTGGTATCACACCGATCAGATTTTCAACCGGATGATTCAGAACCCTCAGTTCAGAGAGTATTTTATCACACGCTATGCAGACCTTATCAATACCTCTTTCCAAGCCTCCAGAATCAATGCTATGGCCGGTGCAATGAAAGATGAAATATCATCTGTTTTTCAGCGGCACTGTGCTAGGTGGGGAACCGATGCTACTTCGATTGACTGGGTACTTCTCTACAGACTTTACTGGAACCAATTGCGGGTGCAGGGTGCGCGAGATGTAGTTCAACAAGAATTCGATCTGGCCAATCAATTGACCCTTTCTTTCGATATTCAGCCGGCGGGCGCAGGAAGAATTCATATTAACACCATAGAGCCTAAGGAAGAAGAGTATCCTTGGTCAGGGGTTTATTTTCACGGCGTACCGGTAGAGATAACCGTTATTGAAAATCCCGGTTTCCAATTTGACCATTGGGGAATCAATAATTTATTCTCTGTGGAGAATAATCTGCGACAGTTCAGCTTTGATTTCACCGGTAACGATGCATTTGTCGCTTACTTCACGGGGGCTCCCGTTGATACCGCTCTTCAGGTTACAGAATTTATGTACAATGATGAACCTGCCAATGACGGTGGTGATTGGATTGAATTGCATAACCTGTTGGAGATACCATTGAATCTGTCTGGAATGACGTTTAAAGACGACAATTACTTTCACCGCTATCACTTACCCTTGAATACTTTTCTGGCACCTGATGAATATGCTATCCTCTCAAGTGATACAAATCTTTTTCTTTCGAAGTACCCGGACACAATAAATGTATTGGGAGTTTTTGATTTCAAATTAAATAACAGTGGAGATAGAATACAAATTCATAATCACCGGAACGAAGATCTTGTTTCTTTTTACTATTCTGATGAATCTCCCTGGCCGGGGAATACGGATGGGACGGGGCGGAGTGCCGAATTTGATACAACTTATACAGATCAGGAGCTTCCGTATGCCTGGATGAACGGGTGCATTGGCGGATCTCCGGGAGCACCCTACGACCCCAACTGTGGCAATCTTACTATGATAGAAAATGTTTTCCGCGATGAATGGAGCCTGTGGCCTAATCCGGCAGGGGAAATGTTTTTTCTGTACAATAATAATGGAACAATTGAAAGTATCCGGATACTCGATGTAACAGGGAAAGTGATACATCAGCAAAATGCAGTGGAAGAAAATATTTGCAGAGTAGATTGCAGTGACTGGGAACGCGGAATGTATTTTATTAGCGCGATTTCCTTTGATGGTGAGTATTGTGTGCGAAAATTGGTGCTGCGGTAGTGAAATATTTTATATCAGATCATTTTGGCACTTGTCCGGATAATGCTGTAAATACATTGCAAAGGAGGACTTCATTGAGCAAATTTATTTTATTGTAACTTTGACAATCTTACTTATATTCTTTTGCAGATTCGCTTCAGGAAAATAAGTACAACCTATTAATCTTAACAAAAATGAAAAAAAGTGTAATCATTTCTTTTGTATTTCTGCTTCTGCTAAATGTTGGTATGGCTGATTTGCTGGGACAAGGAGTAGGCATTAATCCGTCAGGTAATTCTCCGGATCCATCTGCAGGGCTTGATATTGATTTTTCTGATAAAGGGGTGCTGATTTCGAGGATGACGACCACACAACGCAATGCGATCAGCAACCCTGCTGAAGGTCTTGTCATTTTTAATACTGATTGTAAAACGTTCAACTATAATGCGGGTACTTCTTCTGTACCGAATTGGGTTGC
>JADLBA010000316.1 GCA_020848015.1 Crocinitomicaceae bacterium
AGCGATCTCTATCGCCTTGATGATATGAATACTCAAGCATCCATTTCTCCGGAGGCAGCACGGATAGCTGCAATAGCGGGATTGCCCGGACAAATTGTTTCGATTGACATGAGCGATGAACTCAGCATTTTGCCGGGGCAAAACAGGTATTCTCCGGAACATCACCTCGTTTATAGTATGGAGGTTCGCACGCTTTCTTCCACCGGCATTCCTGCGCGCTACTACACACTGGTAGATGCTCATTCGGGGGAAATCATCTATCGCAGCAATCGTGTAATGCATTCGGATAATGAAAAGAAACATTCCGATCCCAAAGTGGCTTTTTATCTTGGTATTTCACAACTTCCTCTTGAAGTGAGCGCCACTGTTTCCGGCAGCTACTACCTGACGAATCCGTGGGACAATCCCATCACGGGAGTTCTGTCCAATGTGTTTCTTTCTGTATCGGGCACTACTTACCAAACCGATGCAAATGGACTGGCGACAATGCCGGTCAATCCCGGATCCACTGCCACGGTTGCTCTCAGAGGGCCTTGGGCAAGGGTTTACTCTTCCGGCGTTACGCCTCAGGCCAGTTTTACATTGGCTTCCGGAGCGAATAATATATCGTTCAATAGTGCCTCTACGATCAAGGAAAGGACAGCCTATCAAAGTGTACAGCGTATCCATCAGCACGTAAAAACGTGGCTTCCCTCTTTTACAGGGATGGATTTTCAACTACCGACCAATATAGACGTAAGCGGCGAGTGCAATGCATTTTACGATGGTTCATCTATTAATTTTTATGCGATCGGGGGTGGCTGTAATCCTACATCACTGATTCCGGATGTCGCATTCCATGAGTATGGGCATGGCATCAACGACAAGTATTACCAATCACTTGGAGGTAGTTTCAACAATAGTTCAATGAATGAAGGATATGCTGATTTCTGGGCTATTTCTTTGAGCGGAAATCCTGCATTAGGAACTGGTTTTTACACCGACAATCTGGACCCTATCAGAAGATATGATGCCGACCCAAAGGTTTATCCGATGGATCTTTCAGGAGAATTTCACAATGACGGGGAAATAATTATGGGAGCCTGGTGGGATACGCATCTGCTGATGGGGAATGACTGGAATATTACGATGCCTCTTTTTGCCGAAACCTATGCCGGTATGCAGGCTATAGCACTGAACGGCAATGAAGGCCAGGCATTCACGGATGTGCTGATTGATCTGCTGCAGGCTGATGATAATGATGGCAACCTTACTAACGGAACACCACATTCAAGTGAAATTATTGAAGGATTTTACATTCACGGTATCACCCTGCTCAGCAATGCCAGTCTTTTTCATGTGGATGTGGAATTTGCCGATGCTGAAACAGATATTCCGCTTTCTGCCTTCCTGAATCTTCAGTCTCCTTTCCTTCCTTTCCTTCAGGGAGTACAGTGCCGGTACAGGATCAATAGCGGTGAATGGCAATCGCTCGTCATGGAAAACTCAGGAGGTAGCGGATATACCCTCAACTTTCCCGGCCAGCCTTCCGGAACGGTAATTTCCTATTATCTCTGCACGGTTGACATCAACAACACGTTGAGCAATGTGCAACCCAAAGGAGCACATCAATCGCCTTACCCTAATCTCCCTTATTTTATTATTGTAGGCGCAGAGCAGCAGGCAATACAGGATTGTGATGAAAATGAAGACTGGGGGGCTTGGCAGACGGGGGTTAGCGGCGATAATGCCTCTACCGGAAAATGGGATCTCGAAATTCCCATACCTTCCATTACCACCGACGAGGCCGCCGGAACAGTTGTTCAAACAGGAACTCAGACGACACCGGAGGGCGAATATTGTTTTGTTACCGGCAATGCGAGTTCATCGTCGGCTCCTATTGGAGAAAGTGATGTGGACGATGGAAAAACCACACTGCAATCTCCCATCATTGATATGAGTTCCTATTCCAATCCGATCATTTCATATATGAGATGGTACACCAACAGCCCTCCGGGCGGGGCTAACCCGGGAATGGACTGGTGGCAGGTGCAAATGAGTAATAACGGTGGGCAGTCATGGACTTATATTGAAAACAATTCGACATCCGACCCCAGTTGGCGCAGAAATGTCTTCCGCGTAGCTGACTATCTCGAACCTACTTCCCAGATGCGATTCCGGTTTATTGCGTCAGATAGCGTACATCTCGGCGAATACCTCGATGGCGGATCGCTTGTGGAAGCAGCAATGGATGATTTTACTCTGTACGATGCGGAACATGTTTCGGTTGAAGAAAAAGATATGACTGGTATGGAGGTATTTTATGCTTATCCCAATCCTGCTTCACAACGGGTAAGTTTTGACTTTTCACTTTCTGAGCCGGGCAATGTAGAATTTGCACTATTCAATATGATAGGGCAGAAAGTGTATTCTGTCTCTTGGGGAAGAATGGGAACCGGAAGACACACAAAGACAGCAGAGCTTCCTGATTTGGCACAGGGAAATTACTCCGCTCAGATTCTTTCGGGAAGTCGTGTGATAGTTGGAAAATTAGTCATTGGCAGGTGATAGGTTGATCGAAGGACTACAATTGAATTTCTATTGATGACTTGCTCCTTTACGTGCGGTGCATTTCACTCTGCGAGGAGTTTTTCATCTTGAATTTTGCCGGACTTTGACTATTATTTCTTTTATTCTGCACACTCTCCTTCGCGGGATTTGCGTGTCATTTACTTAGCGGGCTTTGCGTGAACCCATTCTGTTTTTTAACGATAAAATTTATTATAAAAAAAAGAATTTACCGCATAAGTATGCAAAGGCTTGTCGCAAAAGAGCGCGGAGGAAGCGTGCCTTCTCGAAGATTTTTCTCACGATAACACAAATGGGGCAAAACAGGTTACTCTCAAAAGAATTTAAGAATCATTTTTTTTTCCGACAATAGGGAAACCAAAAAGTAAGAATAAGAGCAGTGAATAATTGAGCAGCCAGACCACCTGTTTTCTCTGTTGGGCAGGTTTACCGGATTGGCTATAAGCCTTTCCTTTTTTCAATCTATTTGCTGCTCATGGCAAGAGTTAATAGGAAAAAACTTTCTGCTAACGCTTTTACACTATGAACAATATTTTCCTGTAATGTTATCATTTGCCCTCTTTCTAAATGAGCGTCTTGTTGTTCTGCCGTAAATTTTATCTTGCCTTGAAGAACCTGAACACTTATTACACCATTTGCTTTATGCGGTCTTAGTTCTGCATTTTCATGCAGCCCAATTAGAATAATTCTCATCGTATCCGATTTAAAAAGTGTAAGAGAATTTCTGTCGCTCTCAGCCCAAGCTGTCTCTCTTTTTATTTGCAGAATACGATCATTTATATTGATTTCTATCAGCGGAGAGTTTAGATAGCGTTCCCCTTCCGGTCGTTGCGATGTGGCATTGTTAGATTTTTTTTCTATCGTATTAGGCTTCTGATGTGTGTTCAATTTTTCAATCAATTTTGTGGCGTCCTCATCGGAGGAAATGCCATAGCCGTTTACTAAAGTTCCTTTGATATTGAATTTTTCAGATGAGATGGCATAAAGTATTGACTGATATTCAGGGTCTGAGTTCCCCTCAAAACGATAGGTTCTATCTATTTGAAAATCGTCTGGTGATAAAGAAATATTTGTCTTATTACAAATAATACATTCCCCCTTCAGGTTAAAATCGTGAGTGTAACCTAACTTTTCTAATCCATTGATGGCTTCTGATAGTGTCCCAAAACTATCATTTGAA
>JADLBA010000317.1 GCA_020848015.1 Crocinitomicaceae bacterium
ATACTGATTATATGAGTATGACGGCAGGTTGTAGTAGCAATCTGTTTGACTGGTAAAAAGTCGTTTTGGTACGGAACAAAGTAGAGGGGATAGAAATCGCACACCACACTAAAAGAGTATTCAGATTATACAAGTTTAACTACCCACACTCTCCATCATAGAACCAAGAAACATCCCACGCATCTAAAAATTGTGCGTGGGATGCAGGTAATAATATTGGTTGATTAATTACTACCGCAGCAGAGTTACATGCCCGGTAATTTCTTTGACATTGGTATCAAATGTGGTGCTCAGTACTATCCGATAGCTGTACGATGAGTTTTCTGCAAAATATTCTCCCCCCTTTACATCGCCTGTCCAAGCCTCTTCCGGATGGTGTGTTTCAAATATGGTAGTGCCCCAGCGATCAAATATCTGGAAAGTATAATTAGAAATAAATTCAATATTTTCTATCTCCGGACGGAAAGCATCATTTATCCCGTCGTTATCGGGAGTGAATGCATTAGGAATAAAAACCATATAATCATTGGTTATTTTCACATTCCGTTCGATCTTGTCCACACAACCATAGGCATTAGAGACGGTAAGAGTTACCGGCCATAAGCCCGGATAAGAATAAGAATAGACCGGGTTTTCAAGCGTACTTCCGTTTCCATCGCCAAAAGTCCACTCGTACTCAGCGCCATCAAAACTGGTATTTGTAAACGTTATCTCTGGTAAATAAATCGTAGTTTCTTCTGTTGACATCTCAAATGAAGCTACCGGTAGATCATAGGTTTCGATCATGTTTTCCATTGTCAGCGTATCGGTGCATCCCTCAGCAGAAGTTGCAATAAGCTGAACGCTGAATACCCCCTGCTGCGTATAAGTATGCTGCGGTGAGGTCTCCGTGCTGCCGGCTCCATCGCCAAACACCCACTGGTAGCTGTTGCTTCCTGCTGTTTCATTTGTAAAGTTCACGTCAAGATCGAGGCACCCGTTCATCGGAAAAGCAGACAGACTCGCAAGTGGTGGCTCATAAATATCAAAATTCTGGCTTTCTGAGCGGGTGCAACCGAATTCGTTGATGGAGGTTACACCAACTATATGCTCACCAATACCGGCAATAACCAGTTCCGGAGATAACTCAGCCGATACTTCGACTCCATCAATAGTCCAGGATTGCGAGCTAACTCCCTGACCGCCCAGTGAAGGATAAACTTCAATTGGTGTAGAGCAAGACGAGTAGATATCCATTGTGAAATTCGTCATCGGTAATGGCTGAATCACTACCTCCAAAGTATCAGTATCGGTACACATAAATTCATTCATCGCTTCAAGCACAATGGTTCGTGTAATCTGAATAGAGGAATTATTATTATAGGAATGGCAAGGCGCATCGCCTGAAAGAATCTGTCCATCACCATAATTCCAGAGGTAATTGTCTGCACCGGCTGAGTTATTTACGGGGCAGAACTGGAAGGGGCTACATCCGGCTGTTTGCGGTAATGTAAAATCTGCCACCGGGTTTTGTTTTACTTCAAACGGATAGGAGATTCCAGTAGAACACATATTTGGAGCAGTTACTACGAGACCCACATCAAAGATCCCGTAGGTAGAATAGTTGTATGAAACGGTCTGTCCTTCACCAGACATCTGATCGCCAAAATCCCATGCAAATTGATTTCCTATATTACTTGTAGCTGTGAATTGCACCTCGCCATTTTCGCAAGAATAGGGAAGATCAGTGACAAAATCGGCTGTTGGAGATTCCAGCACTTCAACCTGAACATTAGCAGTGCTTGATCCGCAGCCATCGGTTGCATGAAGAATCACATTGTAGGTTCCCGGGGGCGAGAATGTGAAGGATGGTGCTTCAACAAAACTCTCAATGCTTAATGCCGGAACAGAATAATAATAATCGGTAGCACCATCGCTGGAGTTCAGCATATTAACATTCAGCGGAGCGCATCCCTGTAAAACACTGGGAGCAAAAGCGGCTGTCACATTATTGGGCTGCACAACAATAGTCTGCGATATACTGTCCACTCCGCATATATTTTCTACGTGCAGCCAAATAGTGTATTGGCTGGGCTGTGTACCGGTAGTATAGACGTTGTCTTCAGGATTGACTAAACTCACGTCTTCACCGTCTCCAAGATTCCAGTGGCAACTGAAAGGATAACCGGTTGACTGATTCTGGAAAGAAACCGTTACCGGAGAACAAATAGTGCTGACAATATCTGTGTTAAACAGGGCAAGTGGTTTTGGCAGCACATTCAATGTCTGTGAAGCAATGCTTGATCCGCAAATATTGGATGCTGTCAGTTCAATTTCATAAGACGATACTCCATTCAGGACAGAATAAGTTTGATCTATCGGTTCAAACCCGCTAAAGGAAGAGTTTGCCAAATCCCAATTGTACTGGGCATAGCTACCCTGCGATGTATTCGATAACTGCACAACAAATGGTTCGCAGCCGGATGTTGCGCTTAACTGGAGTCCTGCGACAGGCGCAGAAATTACTTCTACATTTTTTGTCAACTGGGAAATACAGCCGAAACTATTCGATGCCGTCAGCGATGCTGTGTAGTTGCCTGTAAAATCAAATATATGTTCAGGTGCCTGGCCTTCAACCGCAGGTGTGTTGTCGCCAAATTCCCATTCATATAAAGTTGCGTCTGAGGATGAATTTACCGGTATTATACTGCTGTTTATGCAAACCGGCGAGGAGATAGTAAATGCCGCTGAGGGAAAAGGATGAATCACTATTACTTTATTCGCTGTATCTGCACAACCTGTAATACCATCTTCATAATGGTAAAACATACTATAGCTTCCCTGCCCGATGGCAGTATTAAATGTGCCGGCTGAATCATCCACAATACCGGGACCATCCCAAGATCCACCCTGAGGGCTGTTTCCACTCAAGGTTACAATACCTTCATTACCGCACAAAGACTGGTTGCTGCCTGCCTCTACCAGGGGCAAAGCCAGCACATTGATTGAAACCTGGTCAGTTACATAGCAGGTCCCGCTTCCGGTACTAAGTGAAATAATGTGAATTCCACTACCTGCATTCTGAGGATCAAACATTCCTGCACCGGCATCAATAACTCCAACTCCCGACCATTGTCCGGGAGAGCCTGTTGCCAGTGAAAGCGGCGCTTCGTTGGCACAGACTGTTTTATCTATACCGGCATCAATCACCGGAGCATTTCCGACGTTTATATCAACTTGGTCGCTGCTGGTGCAACCTGTCCCATTTGTAACGGTGTAGGTGAGAGTCATCACTCCTACCGAAGAAGGAGTGAAAATGCCTGCGGGCGTTACTCCATTTCCTGACCAGGTTCCGCCAGATGGCGAATACCCTATCAAGGTCAAGGGAATCGCTTGATTGCAGGCAATCTCATCATTTCCTGCATTTACTTGTGGATAAGGGCTGAGGTTGATTGAGACTGTGTCAGAGGCTATACATCCCTTGCTATCGGTAACATTCAGTGTATAAGTGGAGGATGATACAGGACTAGCA
>JADLBA010000318.1 GCA_020848015.1 Crocinitomicaceae bacterium
TTCCTGTACGATACTTTTGGAGACTGGCAGTTGGCTCTTGCGGCGTATAACAGCGGCCCCGGCAATGTGAATAAAGCAATTCGCAGGTCAGGAGGAAAGAAGGATTTTTGGGAAATCAAAAACTACCTGCCACGTGAAACACAGGGTTATGTTCCTGCATTCATCGCTGTGAACTATGTAATGAATTATGCTACAGAACACAATATTTATCCGAAAAAACCTCTCACTACGTTTTTTGAAACCGATTCGGTAACTGTAAAAGATAAGGTAAATTTTTCGGTGTTGTCAAAGATCATAGATATGCCGGTTGACGAGATCGCATACCTCAACAGCACCTATAAATTGAAGGAAATTCCGAAAAATGGTCAACATCATTACATCATACTTCCTGTAGAAAAAGTGGGGCTTTTTCTCGCTAACGAAGGACTGGTTTATGAAAAATGCAGAGAGAGAGTGGAGGAAATAGCTCCCACATTGTTCGCCTCTCACTCTACGGATTCATCGCAAGAAGGAGGAACAAAAAAAGTAGTATGGGAAAGCACTTGGAAAAACCACAAGGTAAAACGAGGGGAAACGCTCGGAGGGATTGCTGATAAATACAATGTGAGCCTCGCAGAAATAAAAAAATGGAACCATGTGAAAGGCTCTGTGATCCGCTCAGGCCAAACGCTGAAGATCAAAGCTAAGGTAAAGAAGACAATACTAGTGCCTGAAGAGGAGAATGTGGCCGAAAAAAAAGAAATACATCAGGAAGGGGAACAGATTGCTGAAGAGACCAATCAGAAAGAAACAGCAACAGCAGAAAAGGCTAGCGTAACGAAAGAGAATCATGATAAGACATCCTATAAATTCTACACTATTCAGCGCGGAGACACGCTGCTGAAGATCGCGAGTAAGTATGATGGGGTGACGGTTAATTCGATCAAGTCGCTGAACAATGGATTGCGTGAAAACAAGTTGGTAGTAGGACAAAAAATCAAGATCAAACAAATCTGATCAATACCTTTTTATGAAAATTGACAAAGGAAGCTATGTAGAGTTGCATTATATCCTGCACGTTGACAGCGTCGAAGGAGAAGTAGTTGAAAAAACCACAGAAGGAGAGCCGCTGCGCTTTACCTATGGTGAGGATGCGATGCTTCCGAAATTTGAAGCAGCGGTGCTGGGACTTTCTGCGGGAGAAAAATTCAAGGTGGCCATTCCCTGTGCGGAGGCCTACGGCGATGAGGATGAAGGACTTTATATGGAGTTTCCGAAAAGTGAATTCATAGGCGATGACGGTGAGTGGGATGACGAATTGTTTGCCGAAGGCGAGATTGTTCCTATGCAAACTCCTGACGGGCAAACTGTTCAGGGAATAGTGAGTGAAGTGAAGCTCAATAGCATTATCATTGATTTTAATCATCCGCTTGCCGGTGAAAATCTCTATTTTGAGGGGGAGGTAGTGGCTGTTTCCTGAGGAATTGCTTTTTAATAAAAGAAATTTTTAGGCTCGAAATTTTTCGAGCCTTTTTTCGGAATAAATATGTGTGTGGAAAATTTGAGAGTAGTTATTTTGAGTGGAAAAATCCTCTCTGTTTTCCAGTTGAGAACAGAATATAATGTGGGTTAATTCACTTTCTCTTCTAAACTTCCACTGTTCAAATTTTCTTTCAGCAGGATGTTTTAGGCTGCCAATTTACTTCATCTTAGAGCCTTCAAACAGCCACCGCGAAAATCTGCACCTGTGAGCAAAAAGGCATTATTTAATACGTCCGGCAGCAGTATCTCCTCTTTTTCCACTGTGCTGGGAAGTACGCTGGTACTGACCATGCTGGGTGTGCTATTCATTTTCTTACTCGTTGCGAATGCCATTACCCAACACTTCCGCTCGCAGTTGACAGTGCAGGTTATGCTGAAGGATAATGCCCCTGAGGAGCAGGTGCTCGACCTGAAAAAGAAAATAGAAGGGGAGGACTACGCCGGCAGCGTACTTTACACATCAAAGGCAAAAGCGGCGGAGATCATGCAGCAGGAGTTAGATGAAGAGTTTGTTGATTTTCTCGGCTATAATCCGCTTCCTGCATCTCTTGATATACACATTAATCCTGAGTTTGAGCAGCTCGACAGTTTATCGGGTCGCCTCGCTGCATTAGAGAAAAACGAGTGGGTGAGGGAAGTAAACTATGAAAAGGGATTGCTGCAGCAGGTTAATGAGAACATAGCCAAGTGGGGAATAGGTCTGCTGATGATAGGAGCCTTGTTTTTAATTATTGCCGTTGTACTGATTGTAAATACGATAGAATTAGCCATATTTTCACAGCGCTTCATCATCAAGAGTATGCAGCTTGTTGGAGCCACTCATTGGTTCATTCAAAAACCCTTTTTGAAGCGAGGGTTATGGTATGGGCTGATCTCCGCCATTTTTGCGATTGCGCTGATCAGTGCGATTCTCTTTTTCTTCCGGGAAGAATTGAAAGATGTGGTTACTATTCTGATGACCGGTTCCCGATACCTTGTTATGGTCGGTGCAATTGTATTTACCGGGCTGATGGTCAGTTGGCTTGCAACGGCTTATGCCGTCAGAAGGTTTGTTAAACTCCGGCAGGAGGAACTTTACTGATCTTTTCCTTCGCTGCGAACAATTTGTTCAGGGCATTACCCTTTATTGTAAAAAAAGGAGCATTTCAACTTTTTTTGGAATCTAATATACCTCAAAGCAGGATTTTTGAGTTAGTCATTCGTGAACTTTTTATTAAGTTTGGCACCCGGCAAAAAGAAAGGAATTTCAATGCCGTTTTTTTTGAAGAATATCTAACCGAAAATCTGTACAAACCAATTTAAATTAAACGTTTTATGAGCAATCAGAAACAACAGGCAAGCAGCGACATCAGCTCTATCTTTCCTTACATTGCCATCCCGGTAGCGCTCGTTGTAGGCGTGTTACTCTATGTTTTCGTTTTGGGAAATCCTGCCAATTTCGAAGGGGGCGACCCAATCAAAGGACATCCGTTGAATGTACTGGGAACAGTGCACAAAGGAGGATTCATTGTACCGGTTCTTATTACGGTGAATCTCGTGGTGATTATCTTCTTCGTTGAGCGTCTCCTCAGTCTCCAAAAAGCAAAGGGAAGGGGAAGTGTGGATCGTTTTCTGCGCAATGTGCGTGGTTTTCTGAGCAATGGCCAGATTGATCAGGCTATCAATGAATGTGATAAGCAAAGAGGTTCGGTTGCTGCTGTAATAAAAGCAGGACTTACTAAATACAAAGCAGTAGCCGATGAGCCAACGCTCGATAAGGAAGCGAAGGTAACTGCGATCAAACAGGAACTGGAAGAAGCGACATCACTTGAACTGCCCATGCTCTCCAAAAATCTTGTGATCCTTTCTACTTGTGCATCGCTCGGGGTACTTGTAGGGCTGCTTGGTACAGTAAAGGGAATGATCAGTTCGTTTGAAGCAATGGCTACTGCGGGTTCCCCAGATGCTACCGCACTTTCGCTTGGTATCTCTGAAGCGTTGGTCAACACCTTCCTCGGAATTCTCGCATCGGCGATCGCAATCATTCTCTACAACTTTTTCAGTACCCGAATAGATGGTCTTACCTATTCGATGGATGAGGCTGGATTTTCTGTAGCACAGAACTTTGCCTCAAAACACTAACGCAACCCACCCGCGATTATGCCAAAAGTAAAGATACCCAAAAGCGCTCCCGGCCTGGACATGACGCCCATGGTGGACCTTGGGTTCCTCTTGGTGACCTTTTTTATTCTTACAGCGAAATTCAGACCGAATGAGCCGGTGATAGTTGATATGCCGTCATCTACTTCTGAAATCCAGTTGCCGGAAAAGGTGATGCTGATTACGATAGACAAAAAAGGACGTGTCTTTTTTGACCTCACCGGAAAGGAGATACGCTATGCAATGCTTCAGGGAATGAAGGAAAGATATCCGGCACTGCGTACAATGGAAGGAAATACCGAAAAGCGATTTGCCGTTCTTGGAACATTCGGAGTGTCTGTGTCGAACCTTGCCAAATACGTGGACGGCGATGAGAAGACACGTAGCGGAATGGATCAGCAGACACAGGGTATTCCGGTTGATTCGCTAAACAATGAACTGGGCGACTGGATACAGGAAGGGTATGAAGCCTTTATGGCTGATGCCCAGAACAGAGGTTTTACCATTGCCCAGTTGAAAGATAAAGAAGGTCTCCGCTATGCGATTAAAGCAGATGGGGAAACCGACTATGAAAAAGTTAAAAAGGTCATTGATATTTTCCGCGATAAAGAGATATATCAGTTTAATATGGTTACCAGCCTCGAGGGGCCCGCAGAGATGCCTACACAATAAGAGAGTACAAGACATTGTCAAATTAAAAGATAATACAATATGGCTGAAATAGTAGAAGGTGGTGGTGGCGGTGGTAAGCATGGCAAGAAAAAAGCGAAAAAACCGATTCCGCGGATGGATATGACTCCTATGGTGGATCTGGCGTTTCTGCTGCTTACATTCTTTATTCTCGCTACATCCCTCAGCAAGCCGAAAACACTGGAGATCATTTATCCAAAGGAGGTAAAGGATGCAGATAAAACAACCCCACTTCAGGCGGATCTTGCAACCACTTTGCTTTTAGGCGAAGAAGACAATCAGGTTTTTTATTTTTTCGGAAAATTCAAACCGGACACTACTGTGTTGATTCATTCTGATTTTTCAAAGGATGGTATGCGCAAGGTTTTGTTAGACAGGAATAAGAGGATCAATGAGCAGGTAGAAGCACTGAAGGTAAAGAAGACAGAATTAGACCTCCCGGACTCTACCTATAAGCGATTGTATTCTGAAATTGTAAACGACTCGCTGGCTCCGTTTGTCATTGTGAAAACAATACCGAAAAGCAAATACCGCAACGTAGTGAATGCAATGGATGAGCTGAACATTACAAACGTGCGGAAGCGCGCCATCATGGATATGGCAGAAAGTGAACATATTGCTATGCGCCAACGCATTGACGAACTCGGTTTAAAATAATAAAAATAACGTGAACCTGTTACCTGTTAGGCGGTACAGAGAACGTTGAGTAAAAAACGAAAAGGAGATGGCAACATCCATTATAGTAATAACCCTTGTAGCGGCGCTGATAGCTCTGCTGGGTTTTGAGAAAGGCTGGAGCAACCTGATCGGAAAGGAAAGGGTTGGCCTCGTTTTCGAGAATAGAAACAAGGAATACGGTGCATTCCAAATTCGGAGATCTTATGGAAAAATGCTTGCAATTGCTGTTTTATCAACGATTGTCGGGGCAACTGCTATTGGAGTGGCACCACTTATCCTGGCAGGAAAAGAAGACGGAGGTGAGGAGCACATTGTAGAGGTGAATGTTGAAATGCTTGCTCCGCCCCCCACCGATCCAAATGAGCCACCTCCGCCACCTCCGCCACCTCCGCCACCACCACCACCACCGACGGTGAAGCAAATTCAGTTTACTACCATCGAGGTAACGGAAGAAGAGGTGAAAGATCCGCCTCCTGCACAGGAAGAGTTGCAGAACCAGACTATTTCTACTGAAACTACGGAGGGAGAAGAAACGCTCGGCGGCCCCGTAGAGAGAGTGGCTGCTCCTATCGAAGAACCGGTAAAAGAAGAGGAACCGGTATCGTTTGCAGAAGAAATGGCTACCTACCCAGGTGGCGATAAGGCTCTGTATGAGGACATTTACAAGAGCATCGTATATCCTGAACTGGAAAAAGAGCAGCAAATATCCGGAACCGTTGTGGTTTCATTTGTTGTAGAAAAAGACGGGAAAGTAACCAATGTGAAAATTGTTCGCGAGGTTCCCGGAGGAAAAGGATTGAGCCGCGAAGCAGAAAAAGCAGTGAAGTCGCTCAAGTCTTTTCAACCGGCAAAAATGAACGGACGGCCTGTGCGACTGACGATGAATCTCCCGATTAAATTCACTCTAAAGGGTTGATGATTTATAAAGTTGATATGATTTGAAAAGGAGGAGCGATCCTCCTTTTTGTTTGCCGAATGTCAGTGATGTTATCAATGTTATTTGTGTTACCAATACAGGGGTAGAAAATTTATGCCTCTGCGGGCTCATTGTCCGAACTGCCGGCGACGTATTTTGGTTGGGTATTTCCTCTATTTTCAAAAGGTTGGCGGGACGGGGATTTACAAGGGAAATGTACACTCGCCGACAGAGAGTGTTCATAAGGTTACTCTGCGTTTTTTGTATAATCAAATGAAAGCAGGCTGAAAACCTTCCGCTGAGTATCTTCGCCCCATGCAAGACAAAATAGAACAACTGGAAATAAGAACCAGCGACGCGCTCAAAGGTGGGGGAGAAAAGCGGATAGCTTCGCAGCATAATAAGGGCAAACTTACTGCGAGAGAACGAATCCATTTTTTACTGGATGAAGGATCGTTTGAGGAAATCGGGATGTTCGTCACTCATCGCAGCTCGAATTTTGGCCTCGATAAAGAAAAATATCCTGGTGATGGTGTAGTGACCGGCTATGGGAAAATTGATGGCCGTTTGGTGTATGTATTTTCACAGGATTTTACAGTAATGGGAGGATCACTTGCAGAGGCCCATTCCGAAAAAATCTGCCGCATCATGGATCTTGCATTGCAAAATGGAGCGCCGCTGATCGGCCTCAACGATAGCGGTGGAGCGCGTATTCAAGAGGGAGTGGTTTCATTGGGAGCTTATGCTGATATTTTTTACCGGAATGTACAGGCAAGCGGGGTCGTCCCGCAGATCAGTGCTATTATGGGGCCATGTGCAGGTGGCGCTGTTTATAGCCCCGCGCTGACCGACTTTATCATGATGGTGGAAAATTCCAGCTATATGTTTGTTACGGGCCCCAATGTAGTGAAAACGGTTACGCATGAAGAGGTCAGCAGCGAAGAGCTTGGTGGCGCGGGGGCGCACAGTTCAAAAAGCGGGGTTACTCATTTTACTGCAGAAAATGATATTGCCTGCATCCGGCTGATACGGAACCTCGTGAGCTATATCCCCCAAAATTGTGAGGAGGAAGCGCGCTCCATTTCCTACACAACAGGAAATGAAAAAAGACCTGCTCTTGACAATATTATTCCAGCTAATCCGACTCAGCCGTATGATATGCAAGACGTGATAAAGGAAGTGATTGATGTTGATTCATGGCTGGAAGTACACAAGGATTACGCAGAAAATATCATTGTGGGATTTGCGCGGCTGGCCGGTAGAAGTATAGGTATTGTAGCTAATCAACCTGCTTTTCTCGCGGGTGTGCTCGATATCAAGAGCAGCAATAAGGCGGCGCGTTTTGTGAGGTTCTGCGATGCCTTCAATATACCGCTGCTGGTGTTTGAAGATGTGCCCGGCTTTCTACCCGGTACTGATCAGGAATGGAACGGAATTATTACCAACGGGGCCAAATTGCTATATGCTTTCAGCGAAGCAACAGTACCAAGGGTGACCGTTATTACGCGCAAGGCTTATGGAGGAGCTTATGATGTGATGAACAGCAAACACATCGGTGCAGATATGAATTATGCGTGGCCAACCGCAGAGATTGCGGTAATGGGAGCGAAGGGTGCAGCAGAAATTATTTTCAAAAAAGAAATCAGCGAATCAGCAGATAAAGATGCCAAGTGGAAGGAGAAGGAAGCCGAATATGCTCGTCTTTTTGCCAATCCATACAGTGCTGCTGAGCGGGGATATGTTGATGAAGTGATTCAGCCATATCAGACACGCGAAAAATTGATAAGAGCTTTTGAGATGCTGAAAAATAAAGTGGACAAAATTCCACGAAAAAAACACTCTAATATGCCTCTTTGATTCCGCGTATTCTCCATTAATAAAAAAGAGGATAAATAATTTATCTTATGCTAAGATCAATGACAGGCTTCGGGAAAGCCGAAGGTATCGTTGCCACCCGGAAAATTACAGTGGAGATACGCTCGCTGAATAGTAAACAACTCGATCTTAATTTGAGGATACCTAGTATTTTCAGAGAAAAAGAGTTGGAGATGCGTTCATGGCTGAGTGATAACATTCAGCGCGGAAAAGCGGATGTTCTTCTTTACTATGAAAGCCTTGAAGCAGAAAAGAGAATGGGGATCAACAAACCATTGATGGAGAGTTATTACTACGATCTGAAAGAGATAGCGGATAAGGTCGGAATAGACAAAGTGGATTATCTGAATGCCCTGATGCGTATTCCGGATGTTATGCGCCCTGAAACTCATGAAGTTCATGAAGACGAATGGAAAAGTATTATGCAAATTGTAGGTGAAGCCTATCAGCGGTTTGATGCCTACCGCAAAACTGAAGGAGAAAAGTTGCGGAAGGAATTTGCCCAACGGATTGATCATATCCGGCAACTGAGAAATGAAATACTTGAGCCGATGAAAAGTCGCGTCACCAGAGTCAGGGAAAAATTGCTCACCAACCTTGAAGAGATGATCCCTCCTGACAAAGTTGATCTAAATCGCTTTGAGCAGGAGATCATCTATTATCTGGAACGATTGGATATTTCAGAAGAACACCAGCGGCTGGATGTCAACTGTCATCACTTTTTCGAAGAACTGAAAGGAGAGTCTCAGGGAAAAAAAATGGGTTTTATCAGCCAAGAAATCGGACGAGAAATAAATACGATCGGCAGCAAGGCCAATGATGCTGAAATGCAGCGCATAGTTGTGCAGATGAAGGATGAGCTTGAAAAAATAAAGGAGCAGATCAACAATGTATTGTAGTATTTGTTGAAATGCTTTCATCGAGAAAAAAATGAAGACAGGAAAGGCGATTATATTTTCAGCACCCAGCGGAGCAGGTAAAACAACCATCGTAAGACACCTCGTTGACATTCCGGAGTTTTCGTTGACCTTTTCAGTTTCGGCCACCAGCAGACCTATGAGGAGTCATGAAGCAAACGGTCGCGACTACTACTTCATTTCTTCTGAAGAGTTCCTGAAAAGGGCAAAGAATGGAGAGTTTATCGAATGGGAAGAGGTTTACAAGGATCAATACTATGGAACGCTGAAAGCTGAAATCGAGAAAATATGGGCGGAGGGAAAAAACGTCATCTTTGATGTGGACGTGATAGGAGGGTTGAACCTGAAAAAAATTTTTGGAGACAAGGCGCTCGCCATTTTTGTGCGACCGCCGAGCCTCGAAGCATTGCGCTTTCGGCTCAGAAACAGGTCAACTGAAACGTCTGAAAAAGTTGCTATGCGCATCGAAAAGGCACAGCACGAAATGACATTCGCAACCCGCTTTGATTTTATACTTGTCAACGACGAATTAGAAAAAGCCCTCAGTGAAGCACAGAAAAAAGTGCAAGATTTTCTGAATGAATGAAACGTATTGGACTTTATTTCGGCTCTTTTAATCCTGTTCATACAGGGCACCTGATAGTTGCCGAATATTTTGCCACGCAGCGGTCGTTTGAAGAGGTGTGGATAATAGTGAGTCCTCATAATCCACTGAAACTGCCCACAGAGCTTGCCCCGGCCAATCAGCGGCTCGAAATGGTGAAACGGGCATTAGAAGGCAATCCGCATATTAAAGTGTCTTCTGTGGAGTTCGAACTTCCACAACCCTCCTTCACTATAGATACTCTTAGGTTTCTTAAAGAAAAATTTCCTTACAACTCGTTTACTTTATTATTGGGTGAAGACAGTCTGGCGGGGCTGAAGAGATGGAAGGAATATGAAGCGATTCTTCGGGGATGGCCAATGGAGATTTTTCCTCGCCAATATAAAGGGTCGCCGATCGCAGACGATCTCCTCAATGCAGGTAACATTTTATTGGTCAACGCGCCCCGAATCGAAATCTCTTCTACCTATATCAGGCAACTGATCAGGGATGGAAAAAGTACCCGATACTTATTGCCTGAATCGGTGGTCTCCTTTATAGAGAAGCATCGGCTCTATCTGTAATCGTTCATTTTCCTTTTGGCATGGTGCTTGAAATTGTGTTGCCGTAACAATTAAATCATTAAAGCCATGAACGAATTAAAGAATAAGTACATCGCAATGAAGCAACAGTCAATTGAAATGATGCAGAGCGGCAATATTAGTGCTTATCTTGCTAAGTTAGTCGCTATTCACGACGTTCGCATACAGATGATACAACTGACTTCAGAGGCTGAGAAATAAGGTTTTTTGGTAAAGAGATTATAGAAAGAGCACCTCCGTATTACGGAGGTGTTTTTTTTGTTACTTGCTTTAAATATTTTAAGGCATAGTGATACTGAAAAAACAGGGATGAAGTAACAAACCAACGGTTTCTGTCCCCTATTATCGCACTTGACGATCTTCTTGGCATTGTATCAACTCATGGCTGAGGTAAGCACGGAAAAAATGAAGGCCGGTAGAGAAGCAATTATGATGAAGTATGCAAAAAATAGAAAATTTCCTCCCGTAGAAATTTCTACCGTCGCCGAGTATGAAGTGGATATTTTTTTATACCACACACGATTTCTTCATTCGATAATCTGCGATCTTTACAGGAGTATTCAGGCTGACTAATATGGAGCACACATATTCTTATGGGTATATGGATAGCCCGCTGGGTTTGTTGGAACTTAAAGCAGACAGCACAGGACTTGCATCTATTTCTTTTGTTGAAAACAGAGACACGTGCGAAGAAAATGCATCTCAGATCATCGAAGAGGCGAAATATGAGCTTCGAGAATATTTTGAAGGCCGCCTGAAAAAATTTTGCGTTCCCCTGAACCCGTTGGGCACCCATTTTCAACTCAACGTGTGGGAGGAACTATTGAAGATACCTTATGCACGTACAATAAGCTATGAAGCTCTCGCGAGACGGCTTGGGGATGTCAAAGTCATAAGAGCTGCGGCAAGTGCGAACGGAAAAAATCCTCTTCCGGTAATTATTCCGTGCCACCGTGTGATCGGGAAAGCCGGCAATCTCACAGGTTACAGCGGGGGATTGTGGAGGAAAAAAATACTGATCGAGATCGAGCGGCAAAGAGTTCAGTTGCCGATGTTCACCTACTGATCATCGCCATGAAACTCCATCTGCCGTATTTTTAAAATTGGAAGGCAAGCCCTAATTGGTAGGTATATTGATTTGTTTTTGACTCGCGGACATCGTAGTCAATATTGTCGCCGCGTTCATTTACCTGTACTGATTCTGGATCTACATAAGTGGCACGACCTCCTTCGATTTTCTCGAACCGGGTATCTACAAACAAAGAGCCGGTGAGCCGTATCCTGATTCCTGCCGCCCATCCGAAATTTGTGGTAAGATCTTTCTGGTTTACCTGTTCGTCGGAAGAAGAAGTATAACCGCTGTTGTCAATTTGGATATCTGTGCTTGTGCTGTAGGATTGAAGGCCGGTAAATGCATCGCAATAAGGCTGGAATTTCCCGGTAAATGGGCGGAGACGGGCGAAGACATGGTATCTTCTTGTATTTGTTCGAACCCGCATCGTTCCCGTTGAATAAATATCGTCCCCCGTTTCGTCGGTTCCAATGAGAACATTCACCTCTTCCTCGTTTGAATCCATATTATTCCAAGCGAAAAGACCCCCGAGTTCGAATGCGGAGTGTTTTACAGGGATGCTCAGGTTGCCGGAAACTCCAAAGGGGATACCTGAATAATATCCGGCGAACTCTCCCGTAGGTTGTGTGGCCTGCATTCCAAAGGCAATGGTGGTAGTATGTCTTTTTGAAGCCTTCTGAGCAAGCAGGCTGACAGAAAGAGCCATCAGTAGGAAAGTAAGGATGCCGTTTTTCATCAAGGAAA
>JADLBA010000319.1 GCA_020848015.1 Crocinitomicaceae bacterium
TTCCCCATTTCAGTTGAGGATACTTCAATGCTCCAAAACCCGGTTCAAATTTTTCACTGCTCTCTACCCTTGGCAATTTAGCAAAGCCAAGCAATAATATAGCTAACACAAAAACCGCTGACAGTAAATAATAAAGTGTATCAATAGAACTGATGGTCACTGAAGAAGATGATCCGCTCACTTTTCCAAAAAGCAACTGGCTAACCATGAGCGGGCCAATTAAAGTTCCAAAAGAATTCAATCCTCCGGCGAGATTGAGACGATGAGCACCCGTTTCAGGAGTTCCCAGTGCAATTACAAAAGGCTGCGCTGCTGTTTGCTGGAGCGAAAAGCCCAATGCTATCACGAAAAGCGCTGAGAGAATAAATCCATAAGAACCACTGTGAACAGCCGGTATCATTATCAACGATCCCAACAGCGAAATAAATAATCCGCATATAATTCCTTTCCGGTACCCGATCTTGTTCAGAATATCTATTTTACTCATCTGTGAAATCAGCCACAGCAGAAGTGAACCTACAAAATAGGCGGCGTAAAAAGCAGAGTCAATCCATTGCGATTGGAACTGGTTCAGATCAAAATGCTCTTTGCAAAAAGGAATAAAAATTCCGTTGGAAGCTGCGACAAATCCCCAGAAAAAAAACACTGTAATCAGCGTAGAGAGAGGCCCCGCATTTGCGGATGGAATTTGTATTTTATCATTCGCCGAAGTTTTTGCAGAATCAACTACTTTTTCGATGGCAGCCATAAAAGACCCTATTTATAATCACAAATATGATCGTGCAAAAAGAAATTGCCAGATGCAGCAAAAAATGATATTCACAGTCGTACAGGAAAAAAAGAACCTCCAACAAAATTGCCGGAAATATCTATTCAATATTCGTGGATTTCGATCTCCTTGCCGCGTTCAATATACATTACCGGTTTTCCACCAAGATCGGAAACCTTCCCTTTCACATACACAATTTTGCCTTTCAAATCTCTCAAAGGATCGTAATCAAAGTTTACAAGATCCGCCTCTCTGATGAAAATAGAAAAAATATCGTTTGGATATTGTTTATCGAGATTGAGAATAATGTTTCCAGCTCTGCTCCTTCTGCCTCCTACTACTTTACCACAAACGATAATTTCTGAACTGCTGCCCATCCAGTCTTTTGCAACGACAGTATTGATGCGCCCCCGTTTCATCTGTGTCATTGGAATCGGTTCTACATCGCCGCTCGCCACTTCCGAAAACCAGTCAGCATTGATCCGCTGGCTTTCGAGTTTCGCCTGCTCAACGAGCGGACTCAAAGGAAAAAAGTCAAGACCGGTGATGCTTTCAACAGAATCAATTGGGACAGAAAATCCTTCAAGAGGCAATTCACTTCCCGCATTCGGAATAATAAACCCGATCGCACGCTGCCTTTCGCGGTCGAGAACCACCTTCCAATATTTTTCCGGAATAGCTACTTTATTAGTACCTCTTTCCACTCTGGGAAGGTCATCCCTCAGAACTGGACCGGTTAAAACATACAATTGAGTTCCCGGATTTTTATAAACATATTCCCTGATCTTGTCTTCGAGATCACCCCATATCCCCCGGTTAAAATCAGCAAGTTGTGGACTCATATTGCTATAAAGATAGCTTTCGCTCAAAGCCTTTTTACTCCACCTGAAATCAGCAGAAGGTGCAAGGTGGCCGCGATCATAACCAAAACCATCATAAAGTATCTTTCCATCGGGGAGAACCTTGGTAAGAAAATAATCTGTTTCAATCGCACTACCGGTTGAAACGAGACTATCGGGCCGAAAATCATTGGTTCTTCCAATGCTTCCTGCGGTTACATCGGGCAGAATAATGTGGGCTACCCAGCGCGGTTGCTCATATTTTTCCGTGTAGGCAAGAACCATTGCGGAATGCCATACCAGTTCATCTCCCTGCAACAATTTTGGGATTCCTACTTTTTCCAAGTCCCTCTTAATACGCTGGAGTTTCAGCGATTCTGCCTGCTCAAGCAGTTGTGTTTTTTGTAATTCAAGAGCGACTAATTCCTTGTCAATTGCAAGGATGCTGGCATCTATTGACTGTGAAAAAACACTGCCTGAAATAAAAATACAGACAAACCATCCTATCCACTTTTTCATGTTCTCGTTAAATAGCTGTTTAAGGGGTGAATATCGTTGATTTATTGCAAGGATCCATCCAAACAAAAAAAACAATGCATTATAAAAACTCCGTTGTGTCATATCAGAAGAAGATCGCTTTGTCAAAATTCAATCCGCTCCCTTTCATTGGCATAATCAATACGAAGGTCTTCATGTAATGCGGCAATAAGGCCGTCAATTTTTTTTAATTGGCGACGATAAAAATTCAAGAGTACCACACTTTCTGAACCAAGAATATTCATAGCGCGAATTTTTCCGCAGTAATGAAGCAACAACTGCAACTCAGTATTCTTTTTACCCGAGTATCGAAAATATCTTGTCAGATAGCGCGAAATTTTCCGGAGACCTTTCAGTACAAAATAAATACTGGCATTACTTCTTATTGCGGTAAACTGATGATCAATCTCTTCGATGATTCCTTTTACATAATTCTCTTCGTCATAAACTTCAAAGAGAAGATAGGTCATAAGCTCCTTGTTCTCCTTCTTGTACCTCGCCATTCGCAGACAGAGTTCAATAAGCTCTGACTGATTGCGGGTGCTCAATTCTTTCTTAAGTTCACTGATAGTAGCAGATTTCATGAGAACGAAAGTACAATGCCCGTCATTTCACTTTCATACTCAGAAGAAGTATTATAATAAAATTTCAACAACTTCTCATTGTCTCGAAACACGAATAAATTGTAAAATTTTCAGGTAAATAAAAATTCAACATCTCAATTCGCAAGAAGTAAACAAAATTCATTGGGACAGAAACGGGACAACATAATAGGTTTATCTGACTAATAGCCACACATAGAAAGTGTAAACACAATTCCCTGAAAGGTATCGGTTCCGCTTCTATAAATTGAAGATAATGCCCACGAAATACAGGGCCTTTATTTAGTTGTCACAATGGCTGAATACATCTTTTCGCGCAATTCCCTGATTGCCTTATCTTTCAAAAATTCATCATAACTCATCCACTTATCAATCACACCCGATGGAGTGATCTCGATAACCCTGTTTGCCACCGTCTGTACAAATTCATGGTCATGCGATGTAAAGAGAGCAATCTGCTTCCAGTCTTTCAGCGCATTGTTGAATGCAGTAATGGACTCGAGATCCAAGTGGTTGGTGGGTTCGTCCATAATCAGGCAATTGGCGTTTGCGAGCATCATTCTCGAAATCATGCAACGTACCTTTTCACCACCACTGAGCACTTTGGGGCTTTTCATTACTTCTTCGCCACTGAACAACATTTTTCCCAAAAATCCTCTTACATAAGTCTCGTCCTTGTCAGTTGAATACTGACGCAACCAGTCAATAAGATTATCTTCGTTTTTAAAGTATCCCGAATTATCGTTCGGCAGGTAGGCTTTTGTGATGGTACTTCCCCAGGCAAAGCATCCACTGTCAGCAGTATCATTTCCCGTCAGAATTTCAAAAAAGGAAGTAATGGCGGAATGCTCTCTGGAAAGTATAACAATTTTATCTCCCTTATTGACAGTAAAGCTGATATCGGAAAACAACGGGACTCCTTCTTCGGAGGTTTTAGAGAGTTTCTCAACATTCAACAACTGATCGCCACATTCCCGCTCAGGGCGAAAAATGATGCCCGGATACTTTCTTGCCGACGGCTGAATGTTATCTATCACCAACTTATCGAGCAGTTTTTTTCTGCTGGTTGCCTGCCGTGACTTTGAGGCATTTGCACTGAAGCGCTCCACAAACTCCTGCAGCTCTTTTCTCTTTTCCTCGATCTTCTTGTTCTGGTCGGCACGTTGTCTGGAGGCAAGCTGGCTGGATTCATACCAGAAAGTGTAATTTCCGGTATAGAGTGTAATCTTTCCGAAATCTATATCGGCAACGTGAGTACATACGGCATCCAGAAAGTGACGATCGTGTGAAACAACAATCACCGTGTTCTGAAAATCTGCCAGAAAATCTTCCAGCCAGGAAATTGTTTCCACATCGAGATCATTCGTAGGCTCATCCAGTAACAGTATTTCCGGGTTGCCAAAAAGAGCCTGTGCAAGCAGCACCCTGACTTTCTGCTTTCCCTCCAGATCACTCATCAACCGGGAATGATCCTCTTCTTTCACACCAAGGCCACTTAGTAAATTGGAGGCATCGCTTTCTGCATTCCAACCATCCATATCCGCAAAAAGGGTCTCCAGCTCTGCCGCCTTTTGCCCATCTTCATCCGAAAAATCAGCCTTTGCATAGAGAGTATCTTTCGCCTTCATCACATCCCAAAGCTTCCGGTTACCCATGAGTACAGTCTGAAGCACCGGGAAACTATCAAATTCAAAGTGATTTTGTTTTAGCACACTCATTCTTGCACCCGGAGCAATACTGACCTGGCCGGTAAGAGATTCGATCTCTCCGGAGAGAATTTTTAAAAATGTTGATTTGCCTGCGCCATTAGCACCGATCACACCATAACAATTGCCGGGAGTAAATTTTAAATTGACTTCGTCAAAAAGAGTGCGTTTACCGTACCTGAGCGAAAGATTGGAAACCGAAAGCATTTACCTGATTTTTTGGGGCCGCGAAGGTACAATAAAATCAGCCATGAGTACTGAAAATCAGTGAAAAAATCTAACCAGATAACCTCCCCTCCACCGCGAATGTTTTACCGGCAGAATGATTATTCGGTCGAATCGTATGGATACTCTTTCAAAGTCAAAAAAATTTTCTAAAAACCATTATACAAAGAATAGATTTACATTTTTTCTGTTCCTACTTCTATAGTTTACTAACATCTTTTCGCAAACATTGTTAGAATTAATATGGCAAGACTTATTCTCCTGATCTCTCTTTTTTCTGCTGCTGCTTCTTCTGTATATGCCCAAACGAGTGAGCATTATTCACGAGCCGACAGTCTCCGTGGCGGACAGAGAAAGGAGCGGAGTTGTTACGATCTGCAGTCGTACGACCTTTCTCTGAATATTGACACCCTTAACAAAGCCATTTCAGGAAAAAATATTTTTAGTTTTATCGCCATCGAGGATTTTCATACACTGCAAATTGATCTTTTTGAAAATATGGAAATCAGCCGTATTGAGTCAGATCAGCAGGCTCTTTCCTTCCGGCGTGAATACAATGCAGTTTTCATCCATTTCCCTCAGCAGATCAAAAAAGGAACTCCCGGTTCATTTACCGTCTTTTTTTCAGGAAAACCGCACATTGCAAGGAATCCGCCGTGGGACGGAGGATTCTCATGGACACACGATGACGAAGGAAAAACATGGATCGCAGTTTCGTGTCAGGGAATCGGGGCAAGCCTCTGGTGGCCCTGCAAAGAAGACCTCAGCGACGAACCCGTGTCCATGCAAATTCATTGCAATGTACCCTCCTCTCTCCGCTGTGTGGCCAATGGGAAAGAAGACCCTCCACAGGTATTATCAAATGGGACGACCACATACAACTGGCGGGTATCTTATCCTATCAATAATTACAATGTATCTGTAAACATTGGAGATTATTATCATCTGCACGATCATTATGAAGCGTTGGATGGCGATACTCTTGCCCTTGATTACTATGTCCTTTCGTACAATGTGCAAAAAGCGAAAAGGCATTTCACTCAGGTGAAACCCATGATGGCCTGCTATGAAAAATACCTTGGAAAATATCCTTTCTGGGACGACGGATATGCATTAGTGGAAACTCCATATCTCGGAATGGAGCACCAAAGTGCCATTGCCTATGGGAACCGCTACAAAACCGGTTATTCTGGTATGGACAGGTCGGGAATACAACTCTCCTTCGATTACATCATCGTGCACGAAACAGGGCACGAATGGTGGGGCAACAGTGTAAGTGCAAAGGACCTTGCAGATATGTGGATACATGAGAGTTTCTGCACCTACAGCGAAGCCATTTACGTAGAGTGTATGTACAACTACGATACAGCAATGGTATATGTAAATGCTCTTCGAAATACCGTTTCCAATTCAAGTCCTATGATCGGAGCATACGGGGTCAATCAGGAGGGACATTCGGATATGTACTTAAAAGGGATGTTGTTCCTAAACACCCTGCGCCACGTTATTAACGATGATCATCAGTGGTGGTCAATGATCAAGACGATGAGTGATACTACATTCAAATTCCGGAATGTGGACTATTCCGATGTAGTTCGGTTTTTCAATGAGAAGAGTGGCAAAAATCTTTCCCCCATTTTTGAGCAATATGTAAAATATGCCTCACTCCCCGCGTTCGAGTATTCCCTTACGAAACGGGGAAATAGTTACAAGCTGCGTTATCGCTGGAAAGCCGATGTGTCTGGATTCAATATGCCATTGGATGTTTTTATCTTGAAAAAAAAATTACGCCTTTTCCCAAATCAAAAATGGAAAACAAAAAAAATTGTTCTTTCCACTCCCGACGATTTTATGGTTGACAGAACTCACTTCTACATTGCAGAAAAAAAAATAAAGGCTCATTGAAAGAGCCTTTATCTGAATTTCCCTGACGATTCGAATGATCGTCACTACCACGTAATAGTGACTAACCCGTTTCCGGCTCTTACGCCAGTGCTGGTGGTTCCGTTTGTCACACCGCCAGTATAGGATGAGCCACCGCCGCCGCCAGCTCCCCACCCGCTGCATCCAGGTGTTCCACCACTTCCCCCACCATAATAGCCGCCACCGCCACCACCATTGTTCCAGTTATCTGTTCCCCCACCGATTCCAAGAGTTCCGGCCTGCCCTACATTTCCTCCCCAGCTACCGGAAAAGTATGATCCTGCAGTTCCTCCTTCCGTTTGGGTTCCACCACCACCGCCAATACCATAAACAGTGGGAGATGAACAGGTATATCCATTGCTGTTTGTGGCAGTTCCCCCGTTATCGCCCCCGCCTGAGCCACCTACTGATCCCCAATTGGTAGAACCACCGCCTCCACCGCCAACGATCACGCGATCGCTGAGATTAGCGCCTGTTCTCACATCAGAAGCACCGCCACCTCCAGAATTGACTCCGGTTCCCCCGCCATTGAAGCCTCCGGTAGGTATAGCACCCTCTCCTCCTACATAGACATTAAGCATCTGACCAAAAGTCACAGAGAGATTTCCTTTTGCATATCCGCCAAGTCCTCCTGAATTTCCACCCTGAGCTCCCCAGACCTCGATCTCAAGTGAACTCACGCCATTGGGAACGGTAAATGTCTGCATCGCCCCTGTAAAAGAAAATGACTGGCTTCCTGGTGAATAAGGATCAGAAAAATTGATGTTTACATCATCAAAGGAACTCCCGCACTCGTTTGTAATTGTCCAACGCAATACGTAGGTATTTCCCGCAACACCGGTAAAATCAGAAGCAGGATCAGAAGTATCATCAATGCTCCCTCCACTGCCATTCATAATGCTCCACAATCCTGTGCCATTCGAAGGTTCATTGGCAGAAAGTGTGGTTGTAGTGCTTACCAGATTTAATTGATCAAACCCAGCATTTGCCGGTGTCGGCGCAGGCAGACAATTTCCACAGACCTCATGCCAGAAGCCTCCAACCATATAGTTAATACAGTTGGTCGTTGTGTTAAAGATCACAAGCCCGTCGGCGGGATTCACAATGGCATCCCGCTCACTATCCGTCATCCGGGGAGGCAAAAATCCTTTGGAATTTGACTTTACTTCCAGTATTGATGAATTGTCAGGACTCCCTGGTGAGTCGCTTATCTGCACTCCTTGTGAAAAAAAACTCACCGAAACTATTGAGCAGAGGAGAAAAATAATTATTTTTTTCATGTTAATGACGATTATATAAATAGTTAATTACTGAACGATTGTCAAGTCATTGATATTTACAGATAGAATTGTTCGAGTTTATCTCATCATTCCTTCTTACAGGAATCAGAGACAAATATATAACTGGATGCCAATTGCCTTATTGAACAAAAGGTTATTTCATCATCAGTATATTCATTACATTTATCCCCCACTATGACTGACAATTACCCTAAGCGAATGACTTGGTAATCATCATGTTTATCCCTATTAGACTATGGCTAAGATTTTTTCTCCTCTTCTCCTGCTATTTCTTGGGCAATATGTATTTGCACAAACTGAAGGCGTTTCCATCAATAACAGCGGTGCCACGCCGCACTCCTCAGCAATCATTGACATCAGCAGCACATCAAAGGGCACTCTCATTACCCGGATGAATTCAGCACAGCGGGATGCCATTGTGAATCCGGCACAATCACTGATGATCTTCAACACGTCCTCCAATTGTTTTGAATTTTTTTCCGGTAGCAATTGGGCTATTCTCGGATGCGGATGCATTGCCCCGGATGCAGCAGGAGGAGTTACAGGACCCTCAGATGTTTGCCAGGGTCAGCAGAATGTCGTTTACTCAGTCAACTCCATTGTCAATGCAATTGGTTACGTATGGTCACTTCCTCCCGGGGCTACCATTATTGCGGGCACCAATACAAATACAATCACTGTGGAATACTCAGTCAATGCCGCATCTGGAAACATCAGTGTATATGGATACAGTGCTTCTTGTGGAAATGGGGCTGCATCGGCAAATTTCCCTGTTACCGTTGATCCTCTTCCAACATCGGCGGGTAGTATTACAGGGTCTTCAATGGTTTGCCAAGGCCAAAACAATGTCGCCTATTCTATTCCCCCAGTCAATTTTGCAACGAGTTATACTTGGTCTTACACAGGCACCGGTGTCATCTTTTCAGGAAACAGCAATTCAATTACCATTGACTTTTCCAATTCGGCAACCTCAGGAATCCTCACTGTAAGCGGCACCAATGAATGTGGGAATGGTGTTTCATCAGCGGCATACGCCGTAAATGTGAATCCCCTTCCATCAGCAGCAGGACTCATTAGTGGAAGTCAGGTGCCCTGTGAAAATTCTTCCGGCAATACATACTCCATCAGTCCTGTTGCCAATGCTGCTTCATACAGTTGGACTATTCCTTCCGGCGCATCTATTTCTGTCAACAACGGAAATGCCATTACCGTTACTTATGGAACTATTTCCGGCCAGGTATCAGTAACACCCCTCAACTCATGCGGGTCTGGCCCAGGCAGTTCAGTTTCGGTTAACCTCAACACAATACCTGTATCTCCGGGTTCTATCACCGGAA
>JADLBA010000320.1 GCA_020848015.1 Crocinitomicaceae bacterium
AAAAGTTGATAGCAACACAAATGTTCAATTACTTCTTTCATCCGAACTTTTACAAATATGTTTGTTACCTGCCGTTTTTCTTTTTGTCGCCCTATATTTAGTCTTTGGTTCACGAAAAATTTCAAGTTGTCCGTCAGAGTTTTTGTATGGTCGTTTCAGGTTGAACTGTGCTACAATGTGTTCTGGTATAGGTAGTTTGTTAAGGTTACCAGGTTCAACTTTTATTGCTCCCGAACCATAACTTTTACCAACGAGTTTTAGGTTTTCTAAAGTGTCAGCATGATTTAATGCCTGCCACAGATTGTCGATATATTCTTTGTCGTCATAAATGGGATAAACACAAAGAAAACCTGTCAACGGTAATACACCAGCTTCGTTTTTGATACCCCGGGTATTACGTCTGCCAAGGTATGCGAACAACAAAGGCGGAACTTGTCGCTTCTCCATTTTATACCAAGGTTTCCGTTGCTGAATAAGTGAACGCGTCGGCAAGCCCATTTCTTCACCCACTGTTAAATAGTCCTTGACTGATTTAGGATAATTCTCTTGTCCGCTAATAGATAATAAAAATGTAGGACGATTTTCCTTCTCCAATGCTTCCACATCTTTCAAAGTCAAAACACTCTCTGCAGCATCTTTTGTCCTGCCAACAGCTCGTTTTAGAAATTCTTTGGGAATACCAATTTGTTCAACCTGTTGAGCTGTCAAGAAGAAAAATTCATTTGAACCTGTGGCAATGCCTCTCATAACATTGGCGAAGTCATTCAAATGAAATTTAAAGCCATTGTGATTTTGCTCAGGCCTTGAAAAGCCAGTTGCAATACCTTCTTTTAATTGACGTGTAATTATTTCTAAAGTGTCTAATTGCCTTTTCTTAAAGCTTGATGATACAAAATCAAATAAGTCAGAAGAGTATGCTTCGTTAACCTTTACCCACTGCAATGTCTTTTGTGGCTTGGAGTTTTTAATTAGGAAAACAATTGCATTGGTATCAACATTTGGAAAGGGCGTAGCCCTTTCTTCAAATGTAATTACTCCTTCAATGCAAAATTTTTCTGAAATCCATTTCCATAAATTCTTTGCAAACTTTCCTTCGCAAGTGTCGGCGGGCATAATGAATGCAAGTTTGCCGTCTTGCTCCAATAGGTTCAGCGCTTGTATAAGAAAATAAATGTGATAACCAACTCTACCGTCAATCGCAATCCCTGTTATGCTTGCAGAAAGTTGTTTGAGAAATATTTTTGTTGCCTTGTCAATGCGATGATGCCTAATGTATGGGGGGGTTGCAACTATCGCTTTAAATTTTATTTGGGGTGGATTTTTTATAAAATCTCTTTTCTCAACAAAACAATTTTTGTGATTGTAAATTTCATCTTCTAAAACTTCGGTGTCAATATCGGTTCCGAAAAAAAAACATTTAGTTTGTTGAGATTTAGTAGTGCTTCGTAAAATACTCCTCTACCTGTTGCTGGGGCGAAAACCAAGTCTGTGTTTTCTGCAACGTAAGATACCATTGTTTCAGCAATCCAACTCGGTGTCCAAAATTGTCCTTTGTCAGGAAGAATTTCTCTTTCGTTCCATTCGGTTGGTAGCTTCTGATGTGATTTAACTTTTCCCATCAGAGTTTGCTTAAAACGTTAATTGCTTCGTCTGCTATGGACGTATTCACCTATCAAAATGGTTTACTTTCTGTTTCTTATTTGATTGTCAGTTCAATGTACGGAGTGTCGTCCTACCACTGGCTATAACTGAAAAATAATTGCAATGAAACATTGCTCAATAAAAAATCATCGTTGATCATCACTCCTCAGATTTATCGTCCCACTTTTTGAGTATCTTAGTCACTTCTGTTTCTGCGCTGCGCAGTTTTTTTTGACAAAACTCGACAAGAAAAGAAGCGTGTTTTATCTTTTCAGCGAGTATATCCACCGGGACTGCCTCACTTTCAAGATCAACCGCTATTTGCTGTAACTCAGCAAAGGCGGATTCATAAGTCAAATCGTTGTTCATCGTCTTTTGTTTTTTTCAATACTTGGGTTAAAATTTTTTCTCCTCCAAGATGTATGTCAATCATACTATCTTTTGAGATCATTTCGGGATCAGAGATGATTTTTCCATTTATACTTATCAGTGCAAATCCTCGGCGGAGAATATGCGCAGGGCTCATCATCTTAATAATACTGCGGTGATGCATCAGTTGATGCTCCTTATTCCTGATAAGAAGTTTAGAATAAGAAAGCACTTGCATTGATAGCCATTTCAGTTTCATTTTTTCATTTACGAATGTCTGAATAGATTTATGAAACATCAATGCTGAAATAATTTCGATCTGCTTTTTCTCATTGGACCACCGTTGATAAAATAGATTTTTTATAGATGCGGAAAGAAGATCATTCTGTCTTTGTGCGCTAACCAGCAGTGTTTTTGAAAGTCGGTAGATTTCAGTGCGAAGATTTCCCAGATTCTCGCTGATTCCGGATAAGATAAACCGGCCTCTATTGCTGATTTCTAATCTAAGGCTTAATAGTTGTTCTTCAAATAAACGGTTGTGACTGAAAATCTCCTCTGCCGCTTTTGTAGGCGTTTTCAATGCTTTGCATGCCATCATATCCACGATGCTTTCGTTTTTCAAATGACCAATACCGGTAAGAACGGGTAATTGGGAGGATGCTACGGATAATGCGGCATCAAATTCATCAAAAGCCATGAAATCAGATTGAGTTCCCCCTCCCCGCACTATGACCAAAATATCAAACCGGTCAGAGGATTGATTGATTGAGTTTACCAATGCAGAAATAGTATTTCCCGCACCTGCGCCTTGTACACGAGTAAAAAATGGTATTACGGAAAAGACATATCCCCATCTGTTATTCATCAGCTCATGGATGAAATCACTGTAGCCGTCGGAGACTTCTGAAGTAATAATTGCAATGCGCTGAATAACCGCAGGAAGGGTTAATTTCTGATTCTTACTTCTGTAAATTCCATCAGTAAATGAAACAATGTCAGGATAGAGTTGGACAAGGCGGGTCAGTGTTTGCCTTCGTTGCTTTTCGAGTTCCCCCAATGTATAATTGGTATCGAGATCGCGGATGCTCAATTTCAATCCATACTGTACGTGAAAATCCACCTCAACAAGAGCCATTACTTTGAGGTTATTCTCAAACCGTTGCCCTGTTGACTGCTCAAATTGCCGGATCTTTTGGGTGCCCGTACCAAAGACAGATGCACTTATTTTAGCAACAATGGCTGAACCATTTTCCTCTTTCTGAACCAACTCAAGAAAGTAGAAATTTTTTGCCGCATAAAATTTCAAACTACTTACTTCCGCTACCACCCAATACAACTGCCCGCCGAACCCTTGGGCAAGGTGATCACGGATCAGCATATTCAGTTTTAGCAATGACAAAGCAGCCATACAGCGAAGGTATTCAGCAATTTTTCAGTAGTTAATAAAAAGATAACTTTTGAAGCGGAGAATTTATGAAAAAAAAAGTTGTTGATAATAATGATGGGATTTGGCCTGTTCAGTATATCAAAATACGACAGTAAAGCATATTCTCAGTCCTCAATATCCTTCCGTTTAAGAAATACAGGTTTCTCACATTACTTTTGAGCCAAGACATTTTAGACCCTCATTTAGATTTTATGATGAAAATACTGAGACAATGCTTGTTCTCCGTTTTTTTTCTTCTATTGGCCTGCAGCCATCCGGACGATATCGCACCGGTGATAGAGTCGGTGAGTATTAATGGGGTAGAAGGGAACCATTTTCTTTTGAATACAGGGATGAGCAGTGCGATTGCTGCAAAAGTCAGCGATGACGTATTGCTGAGCCAGGTGCGAATTGAACTGAAAAACAGCAGCGGATATGGAACACCGGACGGTCAGAGCAGGCTGTTTACTTTCCCTGTAAAAGGCAACTGGAACAATGTCAGTGTGAAGGAGATTTCAGGGCAAAGTACTACGGTCAATTATTCTTTTTTACCCGCAGATTCTGTTGCAGGTAAAGGAACATTAGAGGTGGGAATAGTGGACGGCAATGGCAATCTTTCGACAAAAAGTTACAGCCTTTTTTTACAAAATGAATTATTACCGGCATTTAATATTATAAGTACTTTTCCTCCGGTGAATTCGGAAAATGAGTTAACCGTTCCCCTCAATGGAAACCTGTCTATTGATGGAATAGTATCAGACACCGATGGATTGTCGGAGCTAACTGTATTGGTAAAGAGAGGAAGTGTTGTCTTCTTTGAATCTTCCATTTTACCGGCGGCCACCAATTTTAATCTAAATAATATAGCCATTCCTTCATTTACCGAGGCGGGTTCTTATACAATTGAAATATCTGCAAAAGATACTTTTTCTGGCTTCTATTCAACACGTGCATCCTTCAGAGTGGAGTAAATCTATTGAATTATTAAGGATAAAAGAGAGTCACTCCCTAATTTCAATATAATATGCAGAACTCATTTTGAACAGAGAAGTCTAATTTCCTGTACTTTTTACATTGCTCTTTATTTCCTTTCCGGAGAGAAAAAAATATCTAAAAGCAATATCCACTTTGACTAATCAGGGAGAAATAATATTTCCCGCAATTTTCCAATACGCTGAGGCACCACCTAACACTGCAACGATTATTGTAGTGCTGCAAACTCAGTTACATACGAGCCCCCATGCACCGATAAAAATAATGAGATCACCAATATCCACCACGCCACTGTTGTTGAGATCAACGGGGCAGTTTGTAGTATTAGGGAATATGCAGGAGCCATCGTCTCTTTGCGCATCGGGTGAATAATTGGAAGCTTCGAAATAGGTACACCCTGCAGATCCGAAATCACAACTTCCATCGTCCACTATGGCCATCGGGTCATAATTGATCGCGGGCGGATAGGTACAGCCGGGGATACCTGCACTTACCATCCAAGTTATGCTGTTGGTCTGACGGGTACAGGTGCCATTATTGACAGTAGCATAATAGTTCCCTGATGAGGCAGGAACAAATTCCTGTGTGTTGGCTCCGTTGATGAGGATACCATCTTTCCACCACCAATATTGTACTCCGGCAGATGCAGAGAGATGTCCGTTGAAAGTAGTGAGTACAGGATTAAAGGTTCCGCAAACATCTTCTATTTTATATATTTCACCTGAGATGACAGAGAGATAAATCTGGCCGGACGAATTGTTGCCAAATGCAACAATTCCTTCGATACCAGAATTTGTTAAGCTTTCGGAATAGCCTCCATTTCCGTCAGGATAGAGAGTATAAATTCCACCATTGCAGTAATCCGAAAAAAAATAATGTCCCACCATACCGGGGAATTTTGATCCTCTGTACACAAGTCCTCCGGTAATCGAACAAAATGAATAAGGGGCACCATGACTGTAAACCTTTATCGGAAAGTCATAATTCCCAATGGCATTGCAACCGGATAGATTGAAGGGAGAATTGCCTTCATAACATCTCCACCCCCAATTCATTCCTCCCGCGCCCCCTGCCGGCTCACGATCAATTTCTTCCCAGGCATTTTGACCAACGTCACCTATCCATATATCACTGTTTTGTATATCGAAGCTAAACTTCCATGGATTGCGCAACCCAGTGGCCCAAATTTCCGGACGATAGCCCGCTTGACCTATGAAAGGATTATCAGGAGGAATGGCATAAGGGTTTCCGCTGTTTACATCAATGCGAAGCATTTTGCCGAGCAGGCTATTGTTATTTTGCGCCTGTGCCTGTGGGTCTCCACCGCTCCCACCATCCCCCATACCAATATATAGATAACCATCGGGGCCGAAAGAAATATGACCTCCGTTGTGATTCGAAAAAGGCTGATTGATCGTCATCAATAGTTGTGCAGAGGAAGAGTTGGCCACATTGGGATTGGCAGATACCGAATAGCGGGCAATAACAGTATTGCCTGACACATTCGTATAGTTCACATAAAAGAATCCGTTGTTTGCATAGTTAGGATGAAATGCGAGACCCAGCAGCCCCCTCTCCCTACCGGTAGAAATCAGGCTTGAAATATTGAGAAAAACTCCCATATACGTACCCAGTGTATCAATAATTTTAATCTTGCCGGTGGATTGTTCGAGGATAAAAAGCCGTTCATCGCCGGCATTGTAAACACCTACAGGATTGGTTAATCCACCTTGTACAATAGAAAGAGTAACCTGAAGTGGTGATGGGTTTTGCCCGTAGAGAATGCCGGTAGTAATCAATGCCGCTGCGGTAGATAGTAGTTTTTTCATCGGTAAATCAACTTACAATCAAAGTTAGTTTTTTTAAAGTTATTTCACCAATAGATGCAAAAAAAATAAATGAAGAATAAAAGTTCTGCAATTACCACAGCAGTAATATATCCTGTATGGGTGATATGCTTTGACTAAGTGTAGAAAGAATATGTGAGAGTATCGTCATCCCACAAATAAATAACCAATGGATCAGTATCAAAGAGACCGGTAATGGATTTTATTTTGAAAATTCCAATGGCTATTTCCGGGATAGTGCCTCTGCACTTTTAGGAATGTGTACTATGATTAAAGCCTACTCCACAGGGACTATTAGCCAAGTGACGTATTCTTCTTCATTAGTAGTGTTCGCAGGGCCTTTCACATACATTTCAAAACCATCGTGCCGAGGCTTATTATTTTTTCCGATGTATTCCATCAGCTTGTCCCAGGCTTTCCCGATTTTATTGTAATTGCCGTAATGAATGTGCTTGATCACTTTGCCTCCTGGTATTTTGCCGGCGATCAGTCCTGTGGGTACCTTAATTTCAGTACCTACCGGTACTGCAATTTCTATATCTACAGTATTGGTCTGCTCATTGTAATTGCGCCAGATACTCATTGGTACGCCCGCGATGTTATTCGCCGGGACTATCTTATAAATCTCTCTGTAAGCAGCGTTGTAAACCGTAGTGTCAAGTTCTTCTGCCCTGACGGCAGGGTACATCTTACTGACGTACTTAATATCCATCAGAGAGGCTTCTTCAATTTCAAATGCGGGTTCATGGAGAACAGTCTCTGCTGATTTTTCAGGCCACTCAAGCCTTCATCGTAATCCTTTTCCAGCGCCTCCACGGCACCTAGAAAAAACATGATCCCCCTTAGCAGAAAGGGAACTTCGCCACCATCCATCGTCCAGTTTACTATCGTGCCCTCACCTTCGGGAACAAGCACCATGTCTGAAAACGATACTCCTTCCCATCCTTTGAACTTTAATGAGCTTCGAACTTTTTGATTCGGAATCACCTCGATAAACTCCTGCTCTCCATCGCCCTGCGTTTTGCTGGCCCATGTCATTTTATATCCTACAGATGCCGGTGTGCCGGTAATGGTGCTTTTCATGTCAGGGTCGCGCCTGCTCCAAGGAGCCCAGACTTTCCATCTCTCATAATTGGAAATTTCTCCGAAAACAGATTCGGGGGTTGCATTGATGGCGATAGATCGCGAAATCTCCAATTTTTTGGGGCCAGCAAAGCAGACTACTATGTACAGAACAAAAAGTACTGCAATGATAAATAAAACAATCTTTAATACTTTCAAAGCGATAGTTGGTTTATGTGGTAAAAAAAGGCAAGGTACAAAATGGCAGGGAGAATCAAATATGAAATTAATCTACCCTCAACTGAAACTTCCGCCAAAGTTCTTCGAGGGCTTTGTTTTTTTCTTTCATCGCATCGAATTTTTCTTTATCGGTTTTCGTTGATAAGCGGACTTCTGAATTTTTCTGAATATCAATCTGGAAACTCAGTCCTGAAATGTCATACCTTGATTTAAAAAACTCCGCAAGTTCACTGCGGTAATCATTGAAATACATCTGCTGGGTTTCGCTGGGGAAAGCCACGCGCAAACAATAGTTTTCTTTTAACTCTAGGAATGCAACCTTGAATGCAGTCTGCACCTGTCTGTTCTGCAAAAGTTTTTCATCAGCAAATGAGGACCATGCCTCAAGGATTTCGCCTTGTGTATATTCACGAGTGGCAATTTCCTGAATAACTTCTGCCGCAGAAGTCTCGCCAGAAACTTCTTGTCTCTGCCTGATCTGACGAATGGAGATGGCATCTGCTGATGAGGTAAGGAGTCCCTTTTTCCCAAAAACAGGAATACGCGGAAACTGTGTTTCGGGAACCGGAGATATGATTTCTGTTGCCGCTGGAGCGGTCGCTGAGCCGAGAGGAAGAGTAGTACTTACCGTAAGTGGAATGTGTGCTATGGGTTGGCTGGGGGCGATTACGCCAGAACGGAACGGCTTGAGTCTAAACTTTTTTTTTTCGTTATCTCCTGTATTGTAGGGGATGCTGCAGAGCTGCATCAGAGTCAACTCTACCAGCAGTCGCTGGTGCTTACTGGTTCGATATTGCACATCGCACTGATTGATAAAAGCAAGTCCCCGAATGATCGTTCGGACATCTACGGCAGCAGACTGCTCGACATACTTGGCAGCAACATTTTCGCTGACTTCCAACAATTGTACGGTAGGAGCATCTTTACAAACCAGTAGGTCGCGGAAATGCGCACCGAGCCCGGTGATGAAATGATGTCCGTCAAACCCCTTATTCAACACCTCATTGAATAGCAGCAGTGAGGATGAAATATCTTCTTTTAGTATGAAAGCGGTCAACCGGAAATAGTAGTCATAATCCAGTACATTCAGGTTCTGAATCACGGCTTGATAGGTAAGATTATGACCGCAGAATGCCACTACCTGATCGAAGATCGAAAGCGCATCGCGCATTGCACCGTCGGCCTTCTGCGCAATAACATGCAAAGCATCCTGCTCGGCTGAAATACCCTCACGCGAGGCGATGGATGCTAAATGATCTGACATATCCTTCACGCGGATACGGTTGAAATCAAATATCTGACAGCGGCTCAGGATAGTAGGCAGAATTTTGTGTTTTTCTGTAGTAGCGAGAATGAAGATTGCGTGTGCCGGTGGTTCTTCGAGGGTTTTTAGAAATGCATTGAAAGCTGCTGCGGACAACATGTGCACCTCATCAATCACATAAATCTTGTATCGCCCTTGCGGCGGCGGAATACGAACGGAATCCACTATCGTGCGAATATCGTCCACTGAATTGTTGGAAGCTGCATCGAGCTCAAATACATTGAACGAAAGGTCGGCATCCGGGGCGAGAAATTCGCCATTCACAGCACGGGCAAAAATCCTTGCACAACTAGTCTTACCTACTCCGCGAGGCCCGCAGAAGAGATATGCTTGTGCAATCTGATTATTTTTTATCGCATTTTGGAGAGTTGTGGTAATCGCCTTTTGTCCTACTACTGTATCCCAATTATCGGGACGGTACTTTCGTGCTGATACGATAAAGTTTTCTGCCATAATCCCGCAAAGGTGAGCCTTTCAATCCAAACAGCCATCAACAGAATATTCACACCTTATACACAAGTCTGTTGTTAATTGCCAAATCTGTTTTCTTTGCCAAATATGACTATTTATTTTCGACCTATCCTCTTATGCTTTGCCTCCTTTTTGATTTCAATTCCTCTGCTGGCTGGACTTACACTGACCTTCAGAACTTTCAACCCGACCGCTAAGATCAAGGATGGCGAAGCAGAAGTGCTTGTTTCAGGCGGAACCGCTCCCTTTACCTACAAATGGTCTAAGCAGGATATTCCTCTATCATCTCCCATTTGCAGTGGGATGGACGAGGGTCAGACGTATCGTCTTACTGTCACTGATTCCGCGGGAAGGCAGGCAGAGGCTGAGGTTGCCGTAGAGGCATCTTCTGCACAGGAAAAAATCAACCATCTTTTTATTCCTGCTGTTGCGGGTATCAACTCGGTAATTTTGTGGGATCCCTTTTCATCGTTTGGACTTTTTGATCCGAGAGTACGTGATGAACAGGGGGGATTACTTCTCCATCCTAATGGCGATACAGTTGAGCAGCCTATTTTCCTTGTAGTAGTGTGGCTGATGTTTGGTGCTTTGTTTTTTACTCTTTTTATGCGCTTTGTGAATATGCTCGCTTTCGGCCATGCCATTGCACTCACACGGGGCTACTTCAACAATCCCGCTGATAAAGGAGAGCTGACACATTTTCAAGCTTTGGCAACAGCACTTAGCGGTACCGTTGGGCTGGGAAATATTGCGGGTGTAGCAACTGCCCTTGCCATAGGCGGTCCAGGTGCTACATTCTGGATGATCGTAGCCGGTTTACTCGGGATGAGCAGTAAATTCGTAGAATGTACACTCAGTGTGAAATACAGGAAAATAAGCGAATCGGGGGAAGTCAGTGGTGGCCCGATGTATTATCTCACAGAAGGATTAGCAAAAAGAAAACTCGCGGGGTTAGGAAAAGTGCTCGCTGTTCTTTTCGCTCTCATGTGTGTCGGAGGATCACTTGGCGGAGGAAATATGTTTCAGAGTAATCAGAGTTTCGCTCAGTTCAGTACCACACTTTTATCTACCGGGGTAGATGTTGAGCATACCGGTTTCATTTTTGGTATTGTCATGGCAGCACTTGCAGGTCTTGTAATTATCGGCGGAATAAA
>JADLBA010000321.1 GCA_020848015.1 Crocinitomicaceae bacterium
TTATTTGCTGCTGTCTCATTGTTTTTTTTCTTAGGGACACTTCGTGCCCAGCAGTTATTCATCGCTGTTCAATCGGAGTCATCTGTCTCTTCATTTATATATACTTGGGCGGATTTAGGGAGTCCCACTATTCAGGTGATGGTTCAAAACCCACAGGCAGAACCGGTTCCCGCAGTTTTCAGCGTGGTGCTCACTACCACCGCAGGAGCTAATATTGCCACCTCTTCTTCAAATGAGACACCGGTAATAATTATTCCACCCGGCAGCTCATTATGGAATCTGTTTGATCTGATTCCGTTTCAGGCATTTCATATTGATGCAGAAAATCAGGAACTGATCATCCAGACGGGGCAATTGCCGGAAGATTCATATCAGCTCTGTGTAACTGCTCTCACCCCAGAATTTTTCCAGCCTATTTCACCACCTGCTTGCACCAATTTTTTTATTCAGAACTATTTGGATCCGGTGGCGGTGAACCCTACGGATGGCGCTGTATTCAGCAATGTCAATGAAATTGTATTTCAGTGGACACCAGTATTGCCATCGCCCCCCTTCCCTGAATTGTACGAGATCAAAGTGGTGCAGGTATATAGTGGGCAGGTGGTACAGGAAGCCCTTCAGATCAACCCGCCCTTTTTTCAAACTGTCAGTAGTTTTCCCTCGATAGGGTGGCCACCTGAATTGCAGATGCCGCAGGGGACCACTTTGTTTGTATGGACGGTTACTCCACTACAGAGTTCCCACCTTCCATATACAATGCCCACAGGAAGTAGTGTTCCTTTTACTTTTTCCTATTCTTCCGTCACTGACCTCAATTGTGAGAGTTTCACTATTTCTGGGTGGGATATAACCATCAACGGAATTCCCTCCACAGGAGGAAACTTAACCGCCGGTGATAACATCAACGTGTGGCCGGTAGCGGTGGCAGTTTGTAGTGATGGCATAACGCCGGCCATCATTAACGGCCATGTAGAAATTGTCTATTCAGATACAACCGGCCATCAAATAAATTATTCTATTTATTCTCCCGAAGAAACCATTGTGCTACCTGGCCCCGGCACTTTCACCGCTTCATTCACCGGGTTTTCTTCCTGTGGCACCACCGGTACTATCTGCGATCCATCCGGAATGACTACGTCCACCGGCCCTGTATCAGGAAGCCACGAAACCATTGCCTGCGCTTGTACAGGCTGCACTGTCAACGTGGAAATGCTGGTAAACGGCTCTCCATATACAACGGGTGAAGTACTAACATGTAAAACACTTTCATTCAATGTTACAGGAGATATTTCCTGTAATATGTCGGGCTGTCCTAAAAACATCACAGAAAAATATGTTACGATTTCTTATACAAACAGCAGTGGGCAAATAGTGATTGATTCGCTGACAGCGAATGAAACAGTGGTCATTCCCACCGCACAATACTTTGTATTTACCGGGCATCTCAGAGGAAACTGTACCGACTCACCAGGATGTCACTGTGAAAGTGTACCCGCTGAGATGTATAGCGGAATTCCGGAGAATACCGGCGGAGGAGAAACGACTGCCCCGCCTGAAAAAGTACCTGGGGAGACTGTTGCCTGTGCTTGCGGCTGCAAGGTCAGCCTTATCTGGGTAATAGACGGAGTAGCTTATGATGACTCTATACCGGATTTTATTGGCAAGGCTTCGAGCTTTATTGTAGAGGGCGATATCAGTTGTACTCCGTCGGGTTGTCAGAAAGTAATACTGGAAAAAAGTGTGATGGTTTCATTCACTGATGCAAACGGAAACTCTGTTTCAAAAAAGATGAACTCGCCGGATGAAACCATCATCATTCCGGAATTCACTTCGGCAAGTATCACTGCGTTTCTGAAGGGAAGCTGTAGTGGGACAGTCTGCAGTTGTATCAGCAATATAGAGCTGGTACCCACACCGGGTGGAGGAAAGGATCGCTGCCTTCCGCCTGTATTCAACACTGATCCTGCTACTCCGGTAAGCCTTGGAATGACACTGGAAGCACCCGAACTTGCTCCCTACCCTCGTGCTGTTCCACTGAAAGCACTCGGCAGCGATTTCGATATGGTACATTTTCTTTGCACGGGATGTTCAGGTGGAGAAGGTAAAGAAGATTATCCGGTAGAAGACCGGATGATGCTCAATTACCAGTGGGAATTAAAATCACCACTTGGTTCGCTGAATGATCCATTTCGTGTGGACTCAATCAATAAAGTGGACAGCACGATAATGAGTGTTCTTCGTCGTTTAGATGAAATTGGGAAAGAACGTATCTACATCAGCGAAAGACTTTCCTCCGGTATAGCCGCCGATTCACTCAAGTACACTTCCTCACTGGGAAAGGCGGAGAAAATTAAAAATGAAGCAGACAGTCTTCTCAGTCTGATCACTATCAGAATGGACTCGTTGCTGCAGAAGATAGGTGAAACCAACGCATTGCTTGCCGATATCCGAATACTACTACAACAGAAGAACGATTCTCTTGATCAACAAAAAAATCAGATTGATACTCTGCAATTCCAATTGACCAATCCTCCTTCTGCTGAGGAAGCCGGGTTGCTAACGGAGGTCAATGCTCTCAGGGAAATCTATATGCAGAAACAATCTGTCTTACTCGCTTATGAAGATCAACTCACCGAAACATCGCTTGAACTGGCTGAACAGGTAGAAGTAAAAAATCAGTTACTTCAATCGGCTCTCAATATCTACTACTCCAAAAGAGATCAAGCCAATGCAAAAAACCAGCAGATTATTGCGATGGAAACTCAATTGTTTGCCCAACCGCTCTCAAAAAACTTCATCCAATCGAGGCGAAGGCTGGGGTCTGCGATCAACATTCTTCTTGGGAATTATCCTCCAGTCGCCTCCATTTCTTCAGCTATCAACAATCAACTTTCTGAAGTAAAAGCAAAAAGCCTTTCTGTAGTCGCAGCACAACCAGAATTGAGAGCTGCTCTTTACAACCAATTCGCTGAATCGAGGAATCAGTTAGTAGTTTCTCTCAACCAATGCTGCAGTGGACTTACCCCCCAACCTTATGCTGATTGCAATGAAAAAAAGTCAGCTGCGCTTGTTGAACTCGGCAGCCTCGACTCCTCGGTGGTCGCTATCATATCCGCTCAGTTCGTTTTTCCTGCAGGTATTATCGAAGACATTGAGCAGTTGAGAAATGAACTTGTCGCTCTGGAAACACAGGTAAACACCTTAGATAATACAGCAAAGCAAGCATCTGAAAATTATCTTCAGAGTGTTGAAATATTTGCGGATGAAATGGCGGAGATGGAGCAGCAAAAAATACTGATGAGCAATGCACTCGTTGATAGTGAGCAAACTCTTTTGCAAAAAGAAAATCTATACATAGAGGCAAAAAAACAAAGGGAGGCAGACTTTGAACTAAACAAGACATCCATACTGGAGATACTTCACAATGCCAATATGCTACTGACAACTCTCGAACACGGGCGCGAGCTCTGTGAAGACTCCCTTATATCACTATTGCATAATCTTGATCTGGTGCAAGCAGACTATATATCAGACAGTCTCTTAATCGTAGAACTCAATAAGAAAAGTAAGCAATGGAATACAATTATCAGCAACTTGAATGAAAAACTTTCTGGCCTAAACAAGGAGCGCACAAATCATCAAGAACAATTAAAAAAACTCGAAAAGGAAGAAAAGGAATTGAAGAGTCAACTAGAGGAATTAGAGAAAACCAAGTCGAAATTGCTTCAGCCGACAAAAACGGCTACAGGACCAATAGTATATTATATTCCTCCTCCCTTAGAAGAGGTGATGAAATATTCCGGCAAGTATCCAGAATTTGAAGAGTATATAAAAAATTATGAGTCAGCCAAAGCGGCTTATGAAATGGCTTTTGCGAAGAAAAAAGAGAGGCAGGCGATTTACACAAAAGAAGTACTGAAGATTAGCAAGTTGCTCGCAGGTTATAAGACTTTGTCTTCTTCTCTTGAGGAGGCCAATGCTTCATCGCTGGAATTAGAACAGGAGGTCGGACTAATGGAAGGCGAGTTTCTTGTGGACTACAATGAAACTAAAGAAAAATTGGAGAGCCTTAAAACTTCTGCAGAGTCTAGTCTCGACAGCGCCGTGATGATAATTACTGAAATTGAGTCTGCTAAGGCTGATGTGGTAGAGGAATTGGATTTAGTAAAACAGCAGTATGAAGCAGCCCAACTGGAATATACCGGATTGTCTATTCAATGGCAGGATAAAATTCAACTGAGAAACAATGTGAAGGGAATAATGGAGAATTCTTCTGCCGAGTTGAAAAGTCTGAGTGCTGAATACGATAAAAATGAAAAAGACAAAACACTGAAGGAAATAGAACTCGATAAGGCCAGACAGTCAGGAACAATCGCCGCCGCAAATGAAAACGATGCCAGCGCTGCCACGGCAAAGAATCAAATCAACCAACTATCGCAACAACTGGAAGCAATAGGCAACCATCTCAATACCCTTCAACAACAACTTCAACAAAAGACAATTGCCCACTCTGACAATGTTTTCCAATTCCGGCAATTAGACAGTTTAGCCAATGTGACACGGGAACAAAGAAACAAAGCATACCATACGACCGACTCTCTTCATATCTTCCTTGACTCCCTCAATAACAAGATATCCTTTTATGATTCGGGGAAGAATCATTTCACTTTAGCAAAGAACAAAGCAGAGCAATTAATAAAAAAGATTGACGAAAAACTGGAAGATTTTTCGTCGCCCGCCGCTGAGGCCATGAATGAAGAAGAAGACATTCAGGGCAAGAAAGAAGAACTGGAGGATGCACAGAAACTGGCAGAGACCCTCAGCGAAGAACTGGAGGCTTCAGTGACGAAAATCAACGCTTCAGTGAGTGAAAAGAAAAAAACAGATGATGCAATCACTACCGAGATAGAAGTAGCAAAAAAGAAGATGGAAGATGAAGAGAAAAAACTTTCGAACTTCATTCATGAGCAGTTCATCCGTGTAAAATTTGACGCAGATATTGAACTCAAAGGAGAAGATGAAGTGGCGGACGGATGGCGATCGAAAGATGGGGAACAGCGATTGGTAAAAACTATCAGGTATAATTCCTCCCGTACCCCTTCGTTTGATAACGAGTATCCATCGGGTGGGCTTATCGCCGCAAAAGTTCCAGCAGTCTGCATTCCGGATATATCATTTCAGGCACCACCTCAGCCGGGCGATGGCAGCGCCATTGTTCCAGTGATAAATGAGCCGCGAACCATTGCACTAATCTACAAAGAAGGGCGATTACTTTGGCCTGAGTGGCCGGTGATTCCAGAAGATGCTCCCCCTTTACTTGCCAAAGATGTGGTTCCTGCCTTGGCCTCATTTCCGGACGATAATGACCTTGCTATCTATAAATGCTCTGCTGTTGCCCGATGCACCGACAGCCCCCCTCTTACAAAGCCAATCGTAGATACCGGCTACCACAATTGGCTATCGGAGAAAGGAAAGATGATTGGCGATCAGTCCAACAGGTACAGTCTATGGGAAGCCGGCTTCGTCCCTAAACCAGAGAAAAGCCAGAAGCAAAAAGTAGAAGCGATGTTCAACGGTGCAAAAATCATTGCTGATAACGAGGTAAAAGGCAAAGCTGAACCTGTTGTTTTTCCAGGCGTTATGATTGAGGTAACTGATACACTTACTGGTGTTCCTGGCGGCGAGAAAGAAGTAACAGCACGAGTGATCACCGGCGACCATAGCGGCCTTCAGGGAGAAGATATTGAGTTTTCTTGTAAACTCATTGGAGGTGAATCAGCCGGATACGGTTTTTCAAATGATACTCTGATTAAGATCGTGACTGATGGCGGCGGATATGCAAAAACAATGTTCAACTTCGGCGATGGATTTGCTAAATTCAGGATCATTGCTAAATGGAAACGGGGTGAAAATGTGATTGCCGAAGATGAATTTGTCGCTATTGCTCCGCTCATCACCAATGGTATCCGTATTGCAAATACGCCGTATGATGCCGCCTGGAATAAAGCAATAGAATTATTTTCCACTGGAGAACAAGTCAGTTCTGCATCGCTTCAGTCTATTGCCGGCGATTTTCCTGATTGTTCGGAAGAGAATGAAACCGCCTGCGACAACCAGATGAGAGGAATTGCAGGGTTGCTGAATCATCAACTCGACTTTGTCAATGATGAATACCTGAATTTTTCTACTGAAACAACAGGCATACATCTCATTCCTGAAAAAGAAAAGACCCATGATTTTGGCATTGCTGTAACCGTTATTGATGGTATTGGTGAAGACCAGGAAATTACACTTCTGGCGAAGGTTGATGAGAAATACAAAGATGTCGGTGCCCCTGCAGAAGATTCGATCGGCTATAGTTCTAAAAAAATAGAAGAGTTCCGAATTGGGATAGAAGAAAACTATTTTACAATTGTATTAGACGAGCCGGCGGAAAAAGGTGTAGCCATCAATGGCACCGGAAAAATAAAAATGCCAGAGGAAGGAATTGAGGCAATGGTGAGTGGCATTATTGATCTCACTCTTTCTATCAATGAAGTCGAGGTGGAAGGGGAAGATACTTTTACGGCTACCATTGGCAATGCTTCCTGGGTGAAAGAAGATGGCTGGAGTACTACACAATTAGGATTTACACTAACGCTGGATTCTCTCTTTATATACGCCGAAAGGGGGGCGGGCATCGGTGGTAATATCTCGCATGCATCACTGAATCAACCGGCAGCTTTTTATGCAGAAATTTCTCCATCAGGTGATTTCCTCGGAACCATCGCGAATCTACCCTCTATCGCAAAGGCCGGTTTCAGGCTTGAAGAAGGAGCCTCCGTTACGATTGATATGCATGATAATGCTAGTCCGCCTGGGTTGGAGGAAGGCTTCAGGGGCATTTATATCGGGCAGGCAACACTGCAATTGCCAGATGTATTTAAAAGAAGTGAGGATAATGTTCCTACGGCGATTTCAGTTAAGAATTTTTCTATTGGCAATACAGGACTGTCTGGCAAAGTTCAACTCGAAGGCGATCTTGTAAAAATGGGATATGCAGGCTTTGCATTTGAAGCAAAGGAACTTTCTGTCATATTCGAAAATTCATCACTTACTGCGGCATCATTTACCGGAGAGTTTGCCTTTACCGGTTTCATGGATGGATCGGTAATTTCTACGATTGAACTTCAGGGAGAGAGTTTTCATGTTGATATTAAAACAGGCAATACGGTCTATATACCGAGATTGAAAACCGCATTTGCACTCCAGTCGGGAACCGGATTCTCGTGGGATGATCAAGAGGAATTGGGAACATTTAAAATGAATGCAACAATCAACTCTGAACATTTTGACCCGATTACTATTACCGGTTTTGAAGTCAATTCAAAATGGGAGATAAAAGCCGATGCTATATCGGTAAATGCAGGACAAAAATTTGGCGGCGGCTTTTCTGTTTTTATCAATACCATTGGATTCAGCAAAACAGAGAAAGAATATACAATTGTGGTGGCTGGTAAGTTTGGGTTCCCCGTTATTCCTGAGCTCAATGGCACCATTACCATTTCTCCCGGACCAGAAGTTAGTGTTGCTATTAATGGTGGAATCGTTGAATTCGATTATGGCCCCGTTTCATTTAAAGGAGGATTTAAATTGTCGGCATCAGAGTTTCGCGGCGAATTTGCCATCGGTATTGACAAAGTGATTGAAAACGGATTAGATGGTCTCTTCATTATCGGCAACCAAAAAACAAATGAGACCCAGTCGTTCACTTATTGGTATGTGGAGTTAAGTGCAGGGGTGAAAATACCCATAGGACAAACAGGGCTTTCGATTCTGAAAGTTGGTGGAGGTATCGGTTCCAATTTCGCCCCACCTGTTGGCGATCAGGAAGGTGCGCCGGTCAACAATTACGGTGCATTTTCCTTCAAGGCCATTATTGGTATGGGAAATACCCCGAACGGTGAAGTGTTCGAGGGGAGAATGGAAATGGTCTATCAACCTTCAAAGTTTTCTCTCTATGGAAAAGTATGGCTGTTGAAAATGGAAGAAAATATGTTCGGAGAAGGACAACTCGACCTTTGCTGGGGAGACAACCCCAAAATAGAAGGATTTGTGCGGATGTATGTTGCTCTTCCGGATGCCGAAGGAAAGGTGATGCAGTTCGACGGAAAGATCAAATTCCTTTATCAGCCCGACGAATGGTACGTGCGGAGTGAAAAGATCGAAGGCTCTTTACTGCGTGAGGTTCATGCCAATGCTGTTATTGATATTACCGGAAATAACTCGGTGCTGGATGGAGACCTTTATTACAAATTAGATAAAAAAATAGATGTCGCTGTATTTACGCTTGGTGTGATGGTAGATGTCAGCGCTAATGCCCATATTGACTATGACAACAATGCCGGCACTATGAATGCCAATGCAGTTATGCACGGATCATGGAGTGTTACGGCGGAAACCACTTTCGGTAATGCCAACCTGGTCTCAGGTGCCATTGACCTCGCATTGGGGCTTGCCGCAACGCCGTCACAGATTACCGCCTCGGCAAGTGCTTCCATTTCTTGGGATATTTGGATGTGGAGTGGTAGCCAGCAACTTGACCTCGGATATACTGCCTCATTATGATAAATGAAATGAAACGGATAATATTAGTTTTTAGTAAAAAAATTTTTATCTGTATTATTTCTGCAATTGCGGTAATCTCCTCCTTTGCCCAAAATGATAATAATCCGTTAGTATTTATGCACTCCGATGGCGTTTACCTTCGCTGGAAAGGATACAGAGAAATTGATCTCTCCGGCTATCGCGTTTATCGAAAGGAGCAGGGGGAGGTTGAATGGACACAACTGACGGCTGCTCCGTTGAGGATGGCAACCACAACAAAAGAAATCAATGATTTGCTAGGCTATAAATCAGAACTGTATTTTTCACTTTTTGAGAAAAAGCCCGGAGAAACTATTCAACCCGCTGACTTTGGACGATGGAAGAACGAAAAGGATCGCATTCTCTTTGAAGTTACTTGTCTGGTTAATCCCGAGTTCGGCCTTGCTCTCGGAGAAATATTCAAAGATGCAACCGCAGTTATAGGAAAGCGGTATCAGTACAAA
>JADLBA010000322.1 GCA_020848015.1 Crocinitomicaceae bacterium
AGCACAGTCACCGGGTAATGCGGTGTCACTACATACACCGCCACCAGCGTATCTTCCTGTGTCAAATTAAAAGACACATTGGTGCTGAGCGAATTTGGTGAAAGTACGTGATGATTGATCTCCCAGTGATCGAATACGCTCCAGGAATCAACCGGTGTTGTAACAAAGTAATAATTGAGGTTAGCTTCCAGCACACCTGTCCAAGGATAAGAAGGCAGTGGAGTATTGTTCATCGCAATGGTTCCGGCTCCCGCAGGTTGTACATATACTGTCAGCGGGAAATGAGGAATTTCATCAAACACGGCAATCATTGTATCTGACTGGCAGGGTGTAATGCTCACTGTAGTGGCAACATCATTGGGAAGCACTTCCGCATACATTGTTTCCCAATGGTTAAAAGTGAACCATTCATTTTCGGAAACTGACAGCGTCACCGGCTCACCGAGGTTCAACGGACTTGAATAAGGATATACTGCCTGTACACTTCCATTAATACTGATCTCGCCGGCACCGGCGGGCAGAACATCAGTCATCAGCGTCATTGATCCCGGATCTTCAGTAAATACTGCTGTGAGCGTAACGTCAGAATTCAAAGTTATAGCAGTGGTTGCATCAGCTTCATCATCAAGCACCGCATCGCCGGAAGTGATCACCCATTCAATAAACTGCACACAAGAAGAAGCAGGAGGACTCACCATCGCTTCAATATCAATCGGAAGCCCCCCATTAAAAGTGCCAGACCACGGTTCGTTTGTATTATCAACCGTTGCACTTCCATCTATCTGTACTTCTCCGATACCCTGCATTTCAACGGTAAGGGTAAATGTATTTTCCACATCAAAAACAGCGATCAGTGTATCGCTCAGACATGGTGAAATTGAAATTGCCGTACTCACATCATCCGGGTTGAGCGTTGCGTGCAATGATTCCCAGTGGTTGAAAGTAAATCCAGAATTTCCGGTGACATCCACATTTATTGTTGTACCAGGATTGAACTGTTGTGAGTCGGGGTAAGCGGACTGATCGGTTCCATCAACTGTGATAGCTCCTGCACCTGCCGGTTGTACATCAGTCATAAGTGTGATAGAACCATTTGATGGGGCGGTAAAGGTTACTGTGAGTGTCACGTCTGATGTGATCTCCATCGTTGTTTCAGGGCTTGTCGGATCGGCAATGGTTCCGTTGCCCGATGTGATCTCCCATCCAGCAAATGCACCGCAGGCACCGCCGGTAAATTCACCAAGAGCTAACAGATCAATCGGAAGGTCAGCGTAAAATGGCCCTATCCAGGGATCAGTAGCATCATTTACATGTACAGTTGATTCAAGCACCATTTCACCGGTTCCGACGATCTGCACTGTAACGTTGTATGGAGTAACATTGTAGCAATCGGCCACTTCGTCCACGATCTGGTCATTGCATCGCGCAAGAATAAAATCTCTAATATCCTGTACATTATTAAGCCAGGTATTATAGTTTCCTCCCCAGCGCTGGCACTGGCGCTGCATTTCAGGATTTATCACTGCCACCATACTATCTAGAACATGGATCATTCTCTCGCATGAAAAGATAGTACTTGAAAGTGCGGCATATCGCTGCACATAGTCGGCGGTGAATTCTTCATTGTCAAAAAGTGCATTGAGCACAGGCACGTGCCCCTGACCACCGACATCTCCCATATCTTCGATCTGGCAGGGATCGGCATCCGGCGAATCATCGTCCACGCCGGTGTAATTGATATAATGACCAAAGGTGGCATCATTGTCCCATAACGCATATTGCCAGCGCTTGGCATCACCTGCGGGGTTCCTTCCGCGCCACCAGGCGGTATTCCAGTTGAGCCAGTCGGTGCAAACTACATACCCGTTCAGGATAAAATAATCAATAAGGCTCATGGTATTGTACTGTGTCAGTACATAATCATAGTTGGCCTGAACAGACATATCATTGTTGGTGATAAAGTCAACGAGATCATACCAGTCGTCGCCACTTCCGTACTCTTCCCAAGTGTTACCCCAGGTTTTGAGAAAATCAACAAATCCCTCCGGTTGATTGTAATAATGATCGGTGTAGTCAATGTCATCTACTTTTTCGCGGATATCATATACCCCCCAATAGCTGCCGTTGATATAAACAACTCCGGATTCGGTCTTTCTTTCATCGAGGTTGAGATTGCCGAGCAATGAGAGTTCACATACATAAGAATCTCTGATGTGTGCACCACCACTTGAGAACGGATAATTGTCGTTGGCAGCAGCCTTAAAGATCAGGCGCTCATAATCATCCCTGTCAGAATGCGCAAATACAGGGTATTGTATGGCATTGTCGTATCCGAGTGCATCGCGGGTGACATAGTCAAAACCGCGTTGGCCATAAGCATTTGAATCATTGCCGTGCTCATTGCTGTCGCCGTGGGCTTCGGCAAGAAAAACACCTCCCGGCCCAAAAAACTCGATGGTCGTTAGCTCATCGCCGTTCCATGATCCATCTGACAGGCTTCCGCCGCTAATGCTTACGGTATAAACTGAATGCTGGTCGGCTCCTAAAAAGTAAGTATTTGTTTCCACAAAACCGGCCAGTTCACCAGCATTTGCAGAATAAATTCTCGCTTTCAGCACTTTGGTTGTGCTGATGTTGATCGGCCCTGTATAGAGTGTACTACTGTTGGTCGGCGTAGATCCGTTGAGCGTGTAGTAAATGGACGCACCCGGCTCAGGAGAAGTAATGGTAACACTGATGGCTCCGGGATAATAACCTGCCTGGAGGCTGATCTGAGGCTTGGGAGCGTAAGAAGTTCCTGTTGCCCCGCTATTCACTGCTGCAGGAGAGGGATTGGTCTGAATAGCCCAGTTAGCGCTTCCGTTGGGAGTACGCCCCCAAGATTGATTCGCCTGGTTCGGGCTAATAATATCAAAGTCATAACTTTCGAGCACTGTACCCGATGCGTTAGAAAAAACGAGCTCCTCCCCCTTTGTCTGAGTAACCTTGAAACTGGTATTTAACTGACCCAGGTAGCTTGGATCGTAATCACCTGTGCCCGACAACAACACGATCTTATAGCCATTAGCAGGAACCGTAGTCCCCGCAGTAACCTGCCACTTTTGCGGATCGAGCTGGTCATCACTCAGCCAGAATCCGCCAATATTCACGGGTGCACCCGTCGGATTATAAAACTCTACCCAGTCTTCGTATTGTTGGTTCCAACCACCGCCGAGGCCGTAATCGGAGTAGTTGGCTGCACAAAATTCATTGATGATGACCTGTGCCTCTGACCTATAGTATCCCGTAAGCAAACAGAAAAACAGCATCCATACGGGTAGTAAGTGTTTCATAAAAAATTTCTCGCGTGGTTAGTATCTATCAGACTGTTCCGAGAGTTCAAAGGTTGCAGGTCGGGAGCCCGATACTGCAAAGATAATCAGGCATCAAACCGTCTTGGTGTTTTGGAAATGTAATAAATAACAAACATTAGAATACACCGTGATTTTGTATCCACTTGTCGAAATTCCAATAACAACAGGCAGAAAAACAATGCTCATGCGGCAATAATGAAATGACAGCATAATCACTCAGGGAAAAAATGTCTTGGTTTTACTCTATTTTGCTTTAATTTAATCAGCAATACAACCGATATTTTACCTATTAGCATTCCAATAACAACGATTTTTATCTAAAAAAAAACTCTCCATACATACAAGCAACCCCACACCGGACGAAGATGCCTTTAGAGGGGTTGCAACTCGTTATGGTCTTAGTCATTTCACCAGAGACAAGAAACCTCACTTCCCGATACCATATTTCCTAAGCGAAAATGGTTCATGGAATGAATACAATGCTAAACCAATGTTTCATGAAACAGACCCATTGAGTATTATTTCAAAGGAAATAGGTGAGAATTTTGATAATATTAAACCAATTATATTAAAAAAGGAATCAAGCCCAAGGCAAGGAATTAATACGTGTGGAGCTAATGATGTCTATTTCTATGACACACATAATGAAGTAAACGAAGAGATGGTGTGTGTTTCAAACAAGAGTAAAGACAATATACTTTTACCTAAGAAATTCGTCTTTCCTCTTGTCTCAGACCCCGATAAGTTGGAGACTTTTCGCAAAACA
>JADLBA010000323.1 GCA_020848015.1 Crocinitomicaceae bacterium
ATCAAATATAAGCCAATCCGGCATTCGAGGCATTTTTTCGCACCGCAGTAGCTGTGATATAGCTGCAATAAAGCCTGAGAATCAAGGGCTGTTGTCGCCTCAATTCCCAATCTTTTCCATTTTTTAACAATAGCGTTCTCTTCGGCGGCGCATTTTTCGAGCAGACGCAGTGCCTTTTCAATATACCTCTCTTCATCCCTTAACTTCCCATAAGCTACCAGCACCGGCACAATGGTGTTGATCACAATATTCTCGACGGAGGCGGTTCCGGGTTTGGGCGACACGAGAATTTTTTCTGTGGCAGGATATAGCGATAGCTGAATTTTTTCTGTTTCGTTTGCATATACAAAGCGATAATTTTTTGTCCAGAAGTCACTGGCCGCGGCGCACAATAGCCGAACCAAGGCTTCCATATCGTCCGTTTCAAGTACAGTGCTGAAAAGATGTTCCGGTTTACAAAGCAGGGCACTCAATTGAGAGAGTCGCCGGGGCGGAAAGTTTGCCGGTCGCATCCTTGCAAAATTCCAGATAGCGGGATTCAGGGGTGTCAGGCCATATTTTTTGCTCAGGAAACTGTATTCTTTTTGCAGTGTTCCGGGATAGTCATGCACAAATCTTCCGTTCAACAATCCCGCCTGACCGAAAAAAAGTGCTTCTACCTGAAACGGATCTCCGGAATGCCGGGAAAGTATTTTCATTGGAAGAGACTCCGCCAACATTTCAAAGGCATCGCTGTTGGTTTTGAACCCAAAATTTCTGGCGAGCAATTGATAAAAAGTTTCCGGCCAGCTTCCTTCATTTTTTTCAAGTCTTTTAATTATTCCCAGTGTTCTCGATTCAAGGCGTTCGGTTACCAACCGGTCTTTCCACGATATAAGCACAACAGAATCAATATTTCCAATGCTTGATGCGCATGGTATCCATTGCCTGTTGCTCATCCAGGATTCATAACGATCCAAAACCGCCGGTTCGTAGTAGGCAGAGAGGTCGAGCACGGCGAGATCTCCAGGTTGATTCAGATAAATAGAAGCATCATTTTCAAACACTGCATGGAGGATCACATTTTTATAGTGAGGATCATGGGTATGACGGTGTCTGTGCCAATCTCCCGCTCTTACATGAATCTCAATATGACCGACCCAGCGGGTATTTCCGATGGTGATGCGCGCATTCAGAAAATCGGGTCCACCATCTGTATTGTAAATACCTGGATGATGAATAATGATTTTTTCTCCCTGAACTGTTTTTAATTCCGCTGTAGTGAACAGGCGAAATCGCCAGATATAATGCAAAAAATCTTCTTTCATCCGCGCAATTTCCTTCGGGTTTACGTATTGTAAATAAATAGTTTATATATTTGTATGTGTCTATTTGCATAAAGTAGATATATACCTTGCCAACGATAAATACACTAAACCAATTGTACTATGAAAAACTTTACCATCGGTCTTCTCGGCCTTACATTGATTCTCATTTTCAGCGGATGTGAAAAATATGGCGATAAGCGCTTTTCAACTACACTGGAACTCAGCTTTCTTATTGATCTCACAGATACGGATCCGACAGTATTCAATCTTGACAGCACTGTCACTTCGTTGACAAATGCTGAATTGAAAAAATTCAAAGAAAATATTAAGTATTATGAATTAAAGAGCATCAAATACAAGGTGTATGAATTCTGGACCGACCAAGAAGGTGAAGATGTGCAGTTCAACGGTGAAGTGGGTTTTGGCAATTTGAATTCAACCTCACCGGGGGTATTGCACACATTCAGCGACATCAGCCTGAAAAGTGGTAACGATAATCCCGCTAAGGTGCAAATCCCTTTTAATAGTCAGGATATCAAGAAAATAGAACAGTATTTTCTCGATACCAATGGGCTTAAACTATATGTTGACGGCAATACCAGTTCCACGCCGGTACATTTTTACCTGCAGTTTCAGGTAAACATTGATGCTATAGCGAACGTAAAAAAGAAGTAAGACCTAAAGGGCGTATTTTCTCCAAGATATTTTTCGATCAGCGTCATCTGTATTTCGCCAAGGAGCGCAGATGACGCTTATTTTTATGGCCTGAAAAGAAACAAGGAGAGAAAATACGATCAGTACATTGTCCGATAAATGCTTTGATCATGCTATTTCAACCGGGTTTAACAGTATTCTAAGCACTTCTTAGAAGATTTTTTCCTGTCTTTGATAATAAAACAGGTGTGAATGAATGTTCGGTCAGTTAAGAGCACATATTGAAAAGAGGATCAGTATCAGCGACGAAGAGTTTGATCTATTCTGCTCGATGCTCGAAGTAAAGCATCTCCGCAAAAAAAGCACTTTTGCAAGAGCAGGTGATATCTGCAGGTTTCAGGCATACATCAACATAGGATGTATGAAGACCTACTATACCGACACTAAGATGCGAGAGCACGTGATACAGATCGGATTTGAAGACTGGTGGGCAGCAGATTTGAAAAGTTTTATAACCAATCAGCCGGCAGATTTTACTATAGAAGCACTGGAAGATTCAGAAATATTTACACTCGACCGGATCGCACACGAGAAACTGATGAGGACTCTACCTTCTTTTGAACATTTTTTTCGATTGCTGTTGCAACGGGGATATGTTTCGCTCCAGCAGCGTTTTGTGGGGCACGTAAGTCGCAGTGCAGAGGATCGCTATCTTACACTGATCAAACATTTTCCTTCAATGGAAAAAAGGATACCACAACACACGATAGCCTCTTACTTAGGGATTACACCGGAGGCATTAAGCAGGATAAGGAAAACGCAGATCGAGCGACAACGCGGAAAAAATAGTTGATCCTGCAAAACTTTAATACCCTTCCTAAATAGTTACTTTTTTCCTGGATATGCCTCCAATGCTACGCGCAGGCACTCTACTGCTTTTTCTAATTTTTCTACTTCGAGTACATACGCTAAGCGCACTTGGTTGTATCCAAGTCCGGGGGTGGCATAAAAACCAGATGCGGGAGCCATCATTACCGTTTGATTTTCGTGTTGAAAATCTTCGAGCATCCACCTGCAGAATTTGTCGGCATTATCTATAGGTAATTCTGCAATGCAGTAGAAAGCACCGTTCGGCATTGGGCAGCGAACGCCCGGAATAGTATTAAGCTCCTCAACCAGCACATCTCTCCTGCGTACATACTCTTTCACGACATCATCAAAATATTCTTGGGGGGTTTCCAGCGCAAAAGTACCGGCGAGCTGTCCGAGTGAAGGAGGCGAAAGACGTGCCTGAGCAAACTTCAGCGCCGCCGCCATTACCATCCGGTTGCGTGTGATCATTGCGCCGATACGCACCCCACACATACTATAACGCTTGCTGACAGAGTCAATCATCACAACATTATCGTGGATGCTTTCGAGGTTCATTACCGAATAGGGGGCTTCCCCGTCATAACAGAACTCTCTGTACACCTCATCCGAGAACAGGAAAATATTGTGCTTTTTCACCATTTTTTCCAATGCATACAACTCCTGCTTGGAATACACACGCCCAGTGGGATTTCCGGGGTTACAAATCAGCACACCCTTTGTTCGCGGTGATATCTTTTTTTCGAACTCACTCACCGGAGGTAGGGCAAAGCCATCGTCAATAGAAGCGGTTATGGGCACCACTTTTACCCCAGCCATTACAGCAAAGCCGTTATAGTTGGCATAAAACGGTTCCGGAATAATTACCTCGTCTCCTGGATCCAAGCAGGTCATGAATGCAAAGACCAGCGCTTCTGATCCACCTGTAGTAACCATGATATTTTCAACTTCGAGAGCAATATTTTTAGAATTGTAGTAGCTCTGGAGACCTTTCCTGTAGTTGATCATACCCTCTGAGTTTGAATATTCGATTACATCGAGATTCAATTCTCTCAATTTCTTGCTAACTACCTGGGGTGTCTTAATATCCGGTTGGCCAATGTTCAGATGATAAACAATGCGACCGGCTTTCTTTGCATCTTCTGCAAAGGGCACCAGTTTGCGAATAGGTGATGCGGGCATGGCATGGGCTTTCTCGCTGATCTTTGGCATATAACTCAATTTCGTAAAAGGGGTTGCAAAAATAGGGAAAGAGTTATTACACTCCTGAAAGTTCGATCCACATAAAACGGTGTAGTCCTATCTGCGGTACCTCGTAAATTTCTTCGGAAAAAGTAAAGCCGGATTTTTTGTAAAAATCTACAGCGGTTGAACGTGCATCACACCAAAGCACATTCCCTCCCCTTGAGCGAACTTCTTTCAAGGCACACCTTATCAGCTCTTGTCCCAAACCTCTGCCTCTTGACTCAGGAGAGGTAGCCATAGCTCTCAGCCTGAATTGAACAGGCATACTGAGTTTTGTTGATGACTCCTTCAATACGGAGCCAATGCTCGCAATTCTGTCTTCAGAAAAAACTCCAAGGTGAAACGTATTTTCCTCCTCATCACCTGTCATTGCACAATCATCCACTCCATTCCGGTGAGGCCACAGCACGGAAAAGCGAAGAGGATAGGTCTGATAAGGATAAATTTTTTCGACTTTCAACACATAACAAATATTAATAACTGTTCCGTCCTCCAAGTAAAATTTAAACGGCACCAAGATCATCGGCTTCCAAATCAAAAAAATCATCAAGTAGCCTTCGCTCTCTTTTCGACGGTCGTCCCAGTCCTTTCGGACGATCAATTTGGTTCTGAAGGCGGATGCGCTCCATTCGTTCTCTCTCTTCTGTGGGGGTCACATCAGACGCATAGGTCTCTACTAACTTTGCCCCTACCCTGCTTGTTGGAAGTGCCTTGATCAAAAACGAAAACTGAACCGGGCCTTTTCTCACGCACACAGTATCACCTGGTTTCACTTCGCGGGAAGCTTTTACCAACTCATTATTTACCCACACCTTGCCCAGCCTTGCCTGCCCCGCTGCTACCGTCCGGGTTTTAAATGCCCTGATACACCAAAGAAATTTGTCAATACGCATGGTGAAAAAAGACAAATCTAAGGACGTGTATAAACAAATTCAGAGGTTTTATTACCGAAGGACTCTAACTAACTGATGCTTTTACTGTACCCTGTACATTCAATCCATTTTGATTTTTTTTGCTTACAGAGAACAGGAAGATCTCAAATCAATATATTTGTTCGCTAGGGGTGCATTACTACCAGTACTCTGGAACCCCCAAACGAACAGTCTCTACTCCCCGTAACACAGAGAGACCATACGAAAGTGGCTGACGCTATCGGGCGCAGTTATCCCATCTCGGTTACCAAAAAACACTCTGATTTTTTACCTAAGATATGGCGCTTGAGAAAAGCAATTTCACTCTTCAGTTTAGCGTTTTCCGCTAGAACTATTTCCAACTGTTCTGCGTGTAAAATAGCATCTTCTGACATGGGACAAATATACGCTGTAACCCACGCCAAATGCAAGTTTTAGCAGCGAAAGTTATCTACAAAATGATGCTCATTACGTCATATATTCGTAACGCTTTTTGTGCCTCACCTAAGAGAGTACAATGCCGTGAAGAATGAGTGCTAAAGTCTGGGCGGAAATCAGTGCTGTTTCATTCGAGGCTGAGGAAGGAAGTTCAAATGTTCCTCGTTCCAGTCGCTTGAAATAAAGTGCAAATCCATCGCGATCCCATAACAAAATTTTTATGTGTGTTCGGGAGCGGTTGAAGAAGATAAACATATCACCGCTCATAGGGTTGAGCTTCATCTGAGCGCGAACCAGTCCGCAGAGTGTGTTGAATCCCTTGCGCA
>JADLBA010000324.1 GCA_020848015.1 Crocinitomicaceae bacterium
CCTCGGCGAGCAACTCCTTTGCCCGCTCATGAAGTTTCACCTCGAGCAATGCTGCATCGTTTTCAAATGCAATAAAAAGATCGGAAAGTTCGAGCAATTTGTATTCGTTTACCGAGGTTTCATCCGGTAATGTTTCTGTATTTCCAAGAATACCGAGGTCGTTGCCACTCAGCACTTTTGAGAAGCGTATATCTGTAGGGATAGCGTCCACTCCGATACCTCTTTTTTCCAGCGGTTTTTTTACCTCGAAAAGCCCGCTGCGCGCACGGCTGTACCAGTCGGCTCCCATCCGCGCTACCTGGTCAATCTTCACCGGATCAATCCGACCGTTATCATCGAGAATATTTTCGTCAATGTGAATCCGCATCACTTCACAGATCACGAGATTACCCGCACCACCGGAATTACCCAACTCAATAATCTGATTCACTACACACTCCATCTGAACGGGAGATTCCTTCACACGAAAGGGTTTGACCACCTCGCTATGAACAGGGGTAAAACCGGCCTTGTCAAACTCACTGACTCCAACAGGATATTCAGTGCTCGCCAGTGATGCCTGCTGAACCATATCATAATTCACCACATTGACCACACACTCAGGAACTTTTTTAAGGTTTTCATAAGTATGCTTGGTTGTATTATCTCTTCCACGGCGGGCAGGAGAAAAAATAAGAATGGGCGGATTTGCGCTGAATACATTAAAAAAACTGAACGGAGAGAGATTAGGCCGCCCCATTTCATCAAGCGTACTGGCAAATGCAATCGGGCGCGGTGCTACTGCGCCAAGCAACAGCCCGTGAACCCTAACAACAGTTTCTGATCTCGGATCAATAGTCAGCATATCAATTACGAAACGATGTGGTAATCGTCTTTTCCAATTATAATTTATTCCATTTTAATTTATCCACTTTAAGGGACGATTATTTTTTTCTTCATTCCCCTTTGCAACAATACGGTGAAAATACGTTTAGCCGGATGATACAATGATCACCCATAACAAGTATCATTTTGATGGCGATATAACCCAAGCATCTTCCCCATTGACCACATTAAACTCTTCTCAATGAAAAACTAAACGGATCAATTGGAACTTTTCGCTAAATCTTCGACACTGGCGCACTGAAGGAATGACCATCTGAGTTTTCATAAACGTTTTTTCGACGTACGTAAGATGGACATTATTATGTAGTCGCAATTTCTTTTCAACTGTGTATCAAGCAGATTTTCAAGAGAAAATTCCAAAGTATCATTGATAGTGCAAAAGTTGTGAAATGCCCGCTTGTATTCCTATCAAACATTGACAGACATTGGAGCCATATTAATAGGTTTATTCTCAGTTGATTTTGAAACCAATGCAATTTTATAATCGAAAAATGCTATTTAGAACCGTTTTTAATAAGATATTTGCACTATGACAGGCATACTCATCGCAGACAGCAACCACCTGATACGCACAGGTCTGAGTACTCTCCTCAGCCGGCATCCTGAGTTTCAGGTGCTTGGAGAGGCTGGGAGCGAAAAACAGATGCTCGAAATGGTGCGAGACTTTCATCCCGATCTGGTGCTGATTGATTTTGCAGCGAAGGATTTCAGCATAGACGCAATTCCACGTGTGCTTCGACTACAGCCCAAGATTCGTTTTGTTGCGATAACGTGGGAACAGACCGGCATCACGATCCTGAATGCACTACGTGCCGGAGTGAACAGCTATATCAAAAAGGACTGCGATGCACAGGAGATTGTAGATTCAGTGCGCGAAACCACCAATGGAGGGCGCTTTTTCTGCGGGCAGATACTCGATACTATCCGCAGGGAAGCCATAGACGTGAATGATCTCGACACGAAGGAATACAGTTGTGCTCCCGTATTTATCAGTGTGCGCGAAATGGAGATCATCAAGTTGATTGCAGAAGGATATACCAATAATGAAATTGCAGAAAAATTGTTTCTGTCGCCGCATACTGTCAATACGCATCGCAAGAATATAATGCAAAAAATAGGAGTAAATAACACGGCGGCTATTGTTATGTATGCTGTGAAAACAGGCTTGGTAAGCCCGAATAAGTTTCTCTTCAGCCCTGTCAATTGAGACATTTTGGTCTCACTCTTTTCTAAAATTATTTAGTGACAATTGCAACGGTTATTCAGAATAGCTGAAAACATTCGCGTTTTTAAAAATGTTTCGCATTAAATTGCGAAGCACGCATAAGAGAATGAATGTTCTATTTTTGCCGCACACCGGAAAAGTAATTTCCATGAGTGCTTTGTTACTGAACAGATTTTATTAAATTGCTGACCATGATCACGACAGAAAATATGATTGAGATTCGGAAAACGACCAAGAGCCGTTTAAGTGAGGTTGATTTTGAACACCTCGAATTCGGAAAGATCTTTTCGGATCACATGTTCGTAGCTGAATACAGAGAAGGTCAGTGGCGCGATGCGGTGATCCGGCCTTATGGACCGTTGAGTTTTACTCCCGCCATCAGTGCGCTGCATTATGGACAAGCCATTTTCGAGGGCTTAAAAGCCTATAAGAATGAGCGGAACGAGGTTTTCGTATTCCGTCCTGAAAAAAATGCCGCGCGGCTCAATCATTCAGCGGAGCGGCTTTGTATGCCGGACTTTCCCGAAGATCTTTTTGTGGATGCAGTCGCCCAATTAGTAAAACTCGACAATGAGTGGATACCGCAAAAAGAAGGTGAGTCGCTCTATATCCGCCCCCACATGTTTGCCACAGATGAGTCTGTCGGAGTAAGGCCGAGTGAAAAATACCTCTTCGTGATCTTCACATGTCCGGTAGGAAAATACTATGCGAATGAAATTAAAGTGAGGGTTGAGACACATTATACCCGCGCAGCAAGAGGCGGTACCGGTAGCGCAAAAGCAGCAGGAAATTATGCAACCTCATTGCTGCCAACACGAAAAGCACAGAAAGACGGATTTAACCAACTTCTATGGACCGATGCGCTGACCCACGAATACTTCGAGGAAAGCGGTACGATGAATGTCATTTTTCTATCGGAAAACAAAGTGATAACCCCAGAGGTTTCCGGTTCTATTCTGGATGGAATAACACGCGATTCTGTACTGACTATTGCCCGCGACTGGGGATACGAGGTAGAAGAACGCCCGGTGAGTGTGAAAGAAATCGTAGATCGTTTGAAAAAAAATACACTCGACGCTGCTTTTGGAGTGGGCACTGCAGCGACAATTGCTCCCATCAATACAATCCAGCACAATGGCACTAACTATCAACTGAAATCCTACCACAGCAATGATTTTGCACAAAAAATAGCTGTCTATCTTGACCGGCTGAAACGCGGGCTTGAGAAAGATCAACACGGCTGGATAAAAAGGGTAATGTAATACTCCTCGTCAGCGCAAATGTGAGCGAAAGAGGTGGATTGTTTGCCTGAATTGTTCTATACGCTGACTTATATTTCCTCAGTTTAAATTCATCCATATTGATTCACGATTTTATATCGTCTCTGCAGCAGATTCCACTATTTAATACGGCACAACCGTGTTATCCTGAATAAAACCAACCAGTGAATTGACAATGTATTTTTTAACCTCTAATACTGCCCTGTATTAGCCGACAGGCGCGTTTGTCGCATTATGATACCTGCAGAAATGGCTCTGTTTGCCATTTAACCCTTTCTCCTGAAAATTCGCCTCTTATCAATTGCTGGGAAAACAGACGGTTTATAACTGGTCAGACTTAGGGTATAAATCAAGTACGATCGCAAAATAATTTCGTTTAATTTCGTAGTGCTAAACTTTTCCGCAATGAAAATCCAAATTGTACTTGCTGCAGGTATATATCTCTGCATATCATCTTCCGGCTTGCTTGCACAAACAGAAGGCTCAGCGTTTACGATCACCGGGCACGGTGTAGCAACCCCGTTTGCAACAGACTACCAAAGTCTTGGGATCAACCCTGCCAATCTCGATCTGACTTCGCCCTATACCGGCAAAAGGGTAACGATTGGATTGTGTGAAATTGGCGCTTCTTTTTATTCGGAGATACTTACAAAGCCTGAGCTGAAGCAGAATCTTTTTCAGGAAGACATCAAGGATCTTACGCAAGAGCAGCAACGCGAGTACGCGATGGAATTTGCAAACTCAGCGAATTCTGGAGACCTCGATTTAATGAGTATGGGCTTCGCTCTGCAGACCAGCAAGGTGGGGTCTTTTGCATTCAGCATTCGCGAAAGAGCAGATTTTTTTTCGAAACTGGGCCCCCAGGTTTCAGACCTCGTATGGCTTGGATATACCGCTCCCTATTTCGAGCAATTGGTTCTGGAAAACGGTGATACAATTCCGAACTCAGATAATATCAGCCAAGACACTCTCGACATGGTAATGCAGGGATTCACTACACTTGCCAATGCCGGAAACCTTTCAGAAATAATGCAGGGAACACATTTCCGGTTTAGTTGGATCAGAGAATACAATTTCGGTTATGGAAAAAAATTGATGAGCACCGACAATATGGAACTTCACGGTGGTATAGGTCTGAAATTGTTGGTTGGTCAAGGTCTCCTTGATCTTGAGGGAAAAAATGGAGACGCTTACGGTTTCAGTGCCTTGTCACCGATTTTCCAGATTGATTACGAAGATATTTCCGATGAAAATCCCTCCGCTATTGATGAGGACGCGAAACCACTAAAACCGGTAGGGATGGGATTTGGAGTTGATCTCGGCACTACTCTCTTAATAAAAAATAAATTCATTATTTCTGCCGCTGTCAACGATATCGGAAGCATGACTTGGAATGGAAATGTTTACAAGCTGCGAGATCTTAAACTGACCGATTTTACTTCCAGCGGTTTGGAAAGCGTCAGTTTTATAGAGCAGATCAACCAGTTGAACGGCGGTGATGGAGTCATAGAGTGGCAAGGTGCCAGTGCTATAAAAACCAAGCTTCCTACTCAAGGAAGACTCGGATTCGGAATTGTTCTGAACCAAAAATTAAAAGGCGGTGTAGATTTTGTCACCCCTATGAATGAAGAGGTAGGAAGCCTCGACAAGCCGGTCATTTCAATCGGTGGAGAATTTTCACCGCTGCCCTGGGTGCATCTATCACTCGGTGTAATCAACGGAGGAAACTATGACACCAAGGTTCCGGCAGGTATTCGTTTTGTCGTAGGAAACGGGTCATATGAACTCGGTATCGCTTCCAGAGACCTCGTTACTTTCTTTACCAATAATCAGCCGACAGTTTCGCTGAGTACCGGATTTCTTCGATTCCGGTTTTAATGAATTGCCTCCACAGTTTTTGGTGAAATGAATAATATGAACCTAAAGGAATTACCATTCGGTTTTTATAGTTTGTTACACTATGAATACGCGATACGGAAATTTTTATTCTCCAGTTTTTTTATGCTCGGATCTACTCTATCTGAATAGACTATAGAATATCATCAACCGTATCTGCACTCAGAAGAATTTCAGGATAAGTCACTATGACTAATTCGTCCAATACATTTTCTTATGGATTATGAAAATAACTCTAAATGAACAGACGGAGTGGGA